>JAYPOA010000001.1:0-74893 GCA_038130705.1 Methanobacteriota archaeon
GGCATGCTGGTGCAATCATCTCAGGTGGAAAGGGTACTGCAGAAGAGAAATTTGCCGCCTTTGAGGCAGCAGGTATTGCCTGTGCAAAGGACCCGTCAGAACTCGGCGCCGTCCTGCTAGCATCGTTGAAGGCCGCAGGCTTGCGTTGACGCTCAAATGTACACGTCTTTGAGCCGTTGAAGCGGTGAGGAAGAAAGTCCTGTTGACTGAGCGAGAGCAATAGATTCCTTCCCTTCATCACTGTGAGCGTAAATAACGTGGCCCGGACTCACGAGTTTGTTCCAATAGGCCTCAATTGGCCTGAAAATCGAATGTTGCCAATACCAAGGGCCATGAATCACACCGTTTCAGCGTGGAGGGCCTCTTTTCGGTCCAGATGGCGGACCGCGTTTCTTCGGACCGGGAGGGCCTCCACCCGGGCCGCCTTTGGGAGGACCACCAGACTTCTTTGGACCAGGGGGTCCTGCTCCAGACGGGCCTCCGCTTGGAGGGCCACTCCTCTTTGGTGGACCTCCAGATCGAGATGGTCCAGGTGGACCTCCTCCTGATGGGCCTCCACTGGGAGGACCGCTTCTCTTTGGTGGACCTCCTCCGGATGGACCTTTACTCGGCGGACCACTTCTCTTTGGCGGACCACCGCCTCGAGATGGGCCTGGTGGGCCACCGCCTCGAGATGGGCCTGGTGGGCCACCGCCTCGAGATGGGCCTGGTGGACCTCCACCTCGGGATGGGCCTGGTGGGCTACCTCTTGGTGAGGATTGTACTGGTTCATCGTCTTCTTCTTCGAATATTGCTCCACAATGTGGACATTCATTGTCGGATTCTTTTACCAATCCATCACACTCTTCACAAGCAAACATTTCTTCGTCTGTTACTTCCTCAACTGCAGGGGATTGTCCAGATAGGCTTTCGACTGCCCCATCTTTAGAGCGTGAAAGCGAAATTTTGACAGTTACGTCTAATCCTTTGAGTGCGATTTCTGTTGAGATTGCGTGTTCGAATGCCGAACTCAAATCTTCAGGAGTGTCTAATACTCTTCCGTCATCAACGTAAACGATACTCACAGTTAGTACTCCATCAGCTACGCTGATTTGAGGGGTTTCTACAGCGACACCTCTCTTGCGAGCGACCCTTCTAACAGCAACTTCAGACATTCGCTTGAAAAGTGCTTCATTGCCTGAATCATCCTTTCCAGAACCAATTGCATTCGCTAGGAATTCAGCCGCAGAGGACTCATTGCCTGTGCCTTTCAAATGCGATGGTAAATCGCTTCCAATTGAAGATAAGACATTCGCCGCTGACTCTTGATTCATTTGTAGCCATTGACTACGCCTTTCATTTTTTACAGCCCTCTCAGTTTCAGCAAGGTGGTTTACCATAGCATCGGTAGGTGACCTTGTTGGATTATTTGAGATTGCCATTCCACCAATATTACCTGGTTCACCATTGCCAGTGTTTGGACCTATCCCACTTGCTAAAGATGGCCCTTTAGCTCCTTGCGGTAAGTCTCCTCTACTTCCACCTATGTTCGGTTGGTTTCCTAACGGAGTCACCATTCCTGGAGGGGGCATATTGCCGGGATTAACGCCAACCGGAGGTAAACCTCCTTGTTGCATGTTAGGTGGTGGCAGATTATTGCCTTGCATGTTAGGCAGGACTTGACCCATCAAGTCAGGCATCATGCCAGGGGGCATACCTTGATTTGGAATTCCCCCCATATTTTGGTTCATTACCGCTTCACCAGAAACCACACCGAAGTTGCGACCTCCGCCTACTTCTTGACCACCTAATCCTGTAGCCCCAACGTTTGGCAAGCCACCTGCACGGCTCATTTCTTGACGAGCACCGCACTCGGGACAGAATATGCTGTCCTGTGGAATCTCTTCAGTACAAGAGCCGCATTGCATACTATCCCCTCGTTTACCCGTCGTGTCGGCTCAAATAAAGCCTTGTGTACATTTTGCGTTTATGATTATCATTAAATTTTTAATTTACCTCTGCGACATTTCGCAATGAATAATTCCTGATAAGCAATTATTAGATGAAATATTTATCCAAATCATACTAAGGAATCAAGAATAATAATCCTCTCCGAAGGTTCGGAGGGAGTCATGTGGGAGTTCTGAAAAATCAGAAAATCGATTCTCTTCTGGAAAGAACATCTCGTTCGTTTTATCCAACTCTTAGATATCTGCCAAAAAAGATTCGCGAACAAATTGGTTTGCTGTACCTTCTTGCGAGGGTCGCTGATACTATTGCTGATTCAAAATTAGGAGAAACTGAAACCCTTCTAGACTTGTTGAAAAAATACAAAGAACATACTCAAGGAACACATACGGATTTACCTGACTTCTCTACCATCGCGGCAATTCAGTCAAACGATGGTGAAAAAGACTTGTTGAGTAATGTATCCAGCGTAACGGAAGCCCTGAATGACCATAATGATGCAGACCGGGAACTTATTCTTGAATGCCTAAATATTATCATTGAAGGTCAGATTCTTGATTTGGAAAGATTTGGTCCTGCAAAAGAAGGAGGAGAAATTTCCTCACTTAATGACGATGATGAACTCGATGATTACACATACAGAGTAGCAGGTTGTGTGGGGACATTTTGGTCTAAAATATCACTGCAACACCTCATGTCAATACCTGCTGACAAAGAAGATTTATTTCTACAAAGAGGGATAAGATTTGGTAAGGCATTACAAATGATTAACATTCTACGAGACATTCCTGAAGATTTGAGATTTGGAAGATGTTACGTGCCTGCCGATAAGTTGAACGAAATCGAAATGAATTCAGAAAGCCTATTAGATCCTAATAATTTTGATAAATTTGAATCACTTTACAACTCATACCTTGACTTGACAAACAATCACCTAGATGAAGCAGTAAATTACATTCTCATGCTTCCAAAAACACAATTTAGATTGAAAGCTTCGTGTATGCTCCCCGTTTTAATTGGTCAACGTACTGTATCGCTCCTTAGAAATGGTAATGTTTTAGATCCGGAAAACAGAATCAAAGTCGATAGAATGCAAATCAAATCTTATGCTAAGAAAATTCTATTCTCAATGATGGTCCCAGGTGGTGTCAAAAGACTACTAATCAAAAACAGAGCAGGAGCAAAATGACGCAATGTCTTGAGTATAAATTTCATTCAATTAACCCTCACACTGATAAGTGAGTATAGTTCCAATTGGGATGAGCGACATGCTGGAGCGCCGTAAACCGTTGGATTTGCTTTTTCCACTAAAAGGAGGAGCTACCAGTGATTTTGGTGTCAAAAAAGAAGGCGCTGCGTCCAAATTAAGAGCAGCGGTGAACCTGACTGCTGACGCTGTAAAAGCAGTAAGCATAACAGCAATGGAAGCATTGAGAGAGGGTGCTGCCTTTGTGGGTATCATTGGTGAACAAGATGAGTTAATCGACCCTTTCAATCACTTAGATGCTCCAATATGGGCAAGAGACCCTCCTGTTGAACTGCTGAAACTGGCTTACTCATACTGTGAAGAGTTGACGATTAGAGAGGCTGGAAATTTCTATCACTCTTTCAAGTATTTACCTGAGGAACAACGTCTCGCTATGTGCGCTGTCTACGCATTCTGTCGTAGAGCTGACGATATTGCTGATGGCGATTGGCAAGACAGATTCCCTGGTTCAATGGGGGAGCTTGACCCTGAAGCAGTTGCATACAGGGAACAGTTAGAAAAATTGCAAAACAAAGATACAATCTTGCAAGAGGACTTGTATCTTGAAAAGATTACTCAATTATTCTTTTTCCGAAAGAAATTGTCGACTTGTTATTCAACAACAAGTAGTACAGACCCGGTATTTTTGGCGCTAAAGGATACAGTTAACAGATACAACATACCAAGAAGCGTTTTTGATGATTTAATTACCGGAATGGAAGATGACCTATACAATAACAGATACAGGACTTTTGATGAACTCTATGTTTACTGTTACAGGGTTGCTTCAGTTGTTGGATTGATGTGTATTGAGATTTATGGATATGATGACCCATTGGCTCGTAAATATGCTGAGTCATGGGGTATTTTCATGCAATTAACCAATGTTCTAAGAGACGTTGGCGAAGATATTCAAAGAAATCGAGTATATCTTCCATTAAACGAACTTGAATCAAACGGAATTAACGAACCTGAACTTAATGGTGATGTTGTCCTGAACAAATCTTGGGAGCCATATGTTCACCATTATGCAAAGAGAGCAAGGACATACCTCGAAGAAGCAAAACAACTGCTCCCGTTATTACCGAGAAGAACTCGATATTCTCCTGCAGCAATGATCGCTTTTTATGACAAAATTCTGAAGCAGATCGAAAGACGACAAGGAGATGTTTTCACTCGCAGAGTAAAACTCAACAAATTCCAGAAATTATCCCTCGCCGCTGCTGTTTATCTAAGACACAGGTTTATACCCAGTTGGTTAAACCCAATATGGACAGGATTGTCCAAAGTTGGATTGCTACCTGATGTATGAACGGTGTGGTAGGCTTGAAAAACACAGAAACTAAATTATTAATTGGATTTGGTTTACTCGGTGTTTTATTACCGTTTTTGGAACCCTTGACACTATTACTTCTTGGAGATGATTTGGGAGGAGCATTTTGGCCTATGGCTATTAGGACGCTTGAATTTACTATGCTACTTAGAGAAAACAGGTCAATTTTGTTCGCTATAATTCTACTATCTACAGTTACAGGACTATATACCGGCCGTTCTGAAAATAAATTTAAGACTGTATTATCTTCTTTTTTCCTGGGCTTAACCATAGGTCTGTTTGCGATCTTTGTCTTGTTAGACATGGCATACATTAGAGGTGCTTTCCTTCTCCTTCCAACTGTCTACGGATTCATTATTCTGATTTGCTCAATCAAAATATTTGGCCGTCCAAGAAATATATTTACTGGAACACGATCAAAAGTTTCTGGATTGTTAAATTACTCTCTAATACTGTTTGCAGTTTTCCTCATAACCCCAGGATTGGAAGCTATTTCAGGACTCGCCCCTCAACCACCAGAACTGGTTCTGACAGAGGAAAAATTCTCTATAGAAACGGAAGTACATCAATATCCAATGCCTGACGAGGTTGAGGACATTAGGGGCGATATCGAAGGAGATATTGATTTCTCAATATACCTTGTAAGGCCTGAAAAAAGCCAAAATGAGGAATCCCCATTGGCAATATTACTTCACGGATTTGCAAATCCGGGCTACTCCTCTTACACTGATTGGGCTGAAACTTTAGCAAAAAGAGGCGTTACTGTAGCCTACATACAATACCCTTCAGACGTTTGGCCTGAAGGCCATGACACATACACGCTTCATGAGCAAGATGGAATGTCTAACCATCCATTCCATGTGCCAAGAATAAAAGCTATTACTTCGGCTCTAATTCATCTTGAAACGTTAATTGATAATAGGGTCAATACTGACTTTTTGCTCGTAGGAGGACATAGTTTAGGAGCAGGATATTCACTAATCGCCCTGGATTGGGCACTGCAAAAAGGATGGGGGAGCGATTCCCTAGTAGTCGACCTCGAAGCACCATATGCAAGGCCTGTCCAATCACATTTACAAGTAAACCTTAGTTCAATACCTGAAAACTTCATCGGACACGTCGTGGTTAGTGAAGACGACATGAGTGTGTCTGATTGTTTTGGAGTTCATCATCAATCACTTCTAGGAGAAAAATCACTACTACTCGAGATACCAAGTGACCGCTATGGATATCCTAGGTTGGTTGCAAGTCATTACTTACAAGCTACAGAAACACACGACACTCTTGCTGATTGGGGATTCTACAAGAGAGTTGCATATCAAGCCGAGTGGTTGAATGCGAGAATGTATAACGATGTCGTGACTGAGGATTTAGCCAAAGAAAAATTGTCAAATAACGACGATGCGAAATACATGGGCAAGTGGTCTGATGGAATGAAGGTAAAAGAGATTAAAATATACGAAGACGCAATCAATACAGATACATTCGACTATTGTAAAACTTGGACAGGCCCAGATTAAGAATTTCTTGTGAACGCTTGTATTCCAGTTATGTATCTTCCAATTATCAAATTGTGAATATCATGGGTCCCCTCGTATGTCTTCACGGATTCTAAGTTAGCCATATGCCTCATTACCGGATATTCGTCTAAAACTCCGTTTGCCCCATGAATGTCCCTCGCTACTCTTGCAATATCGAGAGCAATATCCACATTATTCATCTTAGCTAAGCTGATTTGCTCATTGAACCAAGTACCATCATCCTTCTTTCTTCCGAGATGGTAGGCGAGCAATTGTCCTTTGGTGATTTCTCTTAGCATCCAAGATAATTTATTTTGAACCAATTGATACGATGCGATTGGTTCGCCAAATTGAATTCTTGAAAGAGCGTACGTCTTTGCTGAATGGAAACAAGCCATTGCCGCACCGAGAGCGCCCCAAGAAATCCCAAACCGTGCATTGTTTAAACAAGAAAAAGGACCTCTTAGACCTTTTACACCGGGCAGAATTCTATCTTTCGGTATCTTACAATCTTGGAATACGAGTTCACTTGTGACACTCGCTTTGAGGGAATGCTTTCCTTTCATTTCAGGAGCTGTGAATCCTTCATCGCCTTTCTCGACGATAAATCCACGAATTACTCCATCCAATTTTGCCCAGACTATTGCTACATCAGCAATGGTACCATTCGTTATCCACATCTTTGCGCCGTTTAGTAGGTAATGGTCACCCATATCTTCTGCTTTGGTGATCATATCGCCAGGATTCGAACCGTAATCTGGTTCGGTTAATCCGAAGCACCCAATCCATTCGCCTGAGGTCATTTTTGGCAGATAATGTTCCTTTTGTTCCTCGCTACCGAAATCCCATATTGGATACATTGCTAAAGAACCTTGAACACTTGCAAAGGACCTGAGTCCTGAATCTCCTCTTTCTAGTTCCTGACATATTAGGCCGTATGCGACATAAGAGAGTCCGGGGCACCCGTAGCCCTTGAGTGGAGCGCCTAAAACACCCATTTCTCCCAAAGCCACTCTCCATTCATCGAGAAAGACACCTTCTTCACATGCTTTCTCTATTTTGGGTAGTACTTCTTCATCGACCCATTCCCTTACCATATCTCTAATCATGATTTCTTCTTCGGTTAGAAGTGATTCAATATCGTAAAAATCCAGACCCTCAAACGGTTCCATGATTGCGGGGGGATGGCTCAATCAAATGAATGTTAGGTATTATTTTTCATCTGATTTTTTTCTTCCAACTAACTGCGCATATTTCCTTTGCAGGTATGGACTATTCCAGTAAATCATTCCCAAGAAGACTCCCGGTACGCTAAGAGCAATTAGGAATATCACAATTCCAGGAACAAAACCAATACTGTCAACCTCGGTTGGGGTAAAGGAAACTACTCTCCCGTAGGACGTTATCAGGTATCCAGTATTTTTTGAAGTCTCCCAAGCAAATCCATAACTATCCCCACCCAGAAACACATCCTCATCGGTTGCATTATCATTTGAAAACATAAGGAATGAGTCTTTGTTATGCTGAGTATATCTCATCATAGAAAGTGGCCCTACTGCGACGATTGTTGATGAACCAAAAGCACTATCGCTTGTTATAAAATCACCTTGTAATTTAGGAAAATCATCGACCTGTCCCATCATAGAATTGCTTGTGTCTTGAGTATCGACATCGATCTCAGCAACCTTTTTGCCACTTCCAAATATTGTACAAAATGTGCTCAATGGGTCCTGACAACTGATTCCAACCCACGTGTAGAATCTCGAGTTTGAAATCCATGTGACTTTGTCTGCTTGGTCAATTACGGCAATACCATTGCTAACGGTGGATACCAAACATATATTTTCATTCTTCAAACATTCTATATCTGTTACCATTGATGATGCTTCATCATCTATCATTGTGAACGTATCAGCAAAATATTTCCAAATCTGGCCACTCTCTGTACCGATGTATGCAACCGATGAACCAGGGGTGAATTTTATTGAACGAAGGTCTTGTCCAGAAATCGCAGATGAACCTTCGGCTTCTGCAAGTGCATAAGTGGTTGAGTTATACCTCAATACAACTCCAGCATCTCCTACGATTAGAGCACTCTTGCCAGCAGGATGCCATGAAGCAGAGTGCAGTTCTTCTGTAGTTTCATTTTCAAGACTCACATCGAAATTTGGATTCTCTGCATTCTCTGCTGAAACGATGTGCGCATAACCGTCTGCTCCGTAAATAAGAACGGTGTCTCCTAAGGGAGAAACTGCACCTCCATTGATTCCAAGATCCAACTTCTCTATTTTTCTCTCATATGTGATGTCGACTGTTGTATCAATTTCGGCTACAACGACTGGAAGCGTCAGAATCAGACAGAGCAATATTGCGATTCTGCGCATATACCGGCGAGGAGACTTTACCCAAAAAGCCCCCGCAAAAAATCCATACTCAACGGGAGAACTTATTTTCTAATTATTTCAGGCACCTATATGGAGACATTTGAGGTCAAGCGCGGAATTGTAAAATCGGTAGGTGGAAATGCTGGGTTAGCAAAATTAGCAACTGAGTATTTTGAAAATGTAGAAGTTGATGCAGATGGAAATTTCACAGCATCATATGGCATCATGACCAAAGTTTCAGGAGTATACACCGAAGAAGGAAAACTCAAAGTTGATGTTAACCAGTTAGCCGGGAAAGATTTGTCAGAATATTTGGCAGCAGATGGCGGTAGGGAAAAAGCAATGGAGTCAAGGAAAAGATGGTCTTCATTCCTCGATGAAACAACTGGCTACAATGGAAAACAGCGTGGCGATAAAGCCAAAGAGGCCGCAAAGAAAATTTCAAAATCAAAATCAGCCATAAACATGGCAAGAAAATTCATGGATATTAGTGAAAATGTAACTGCCGAGCAAAAACAGCAAGCTGAAGACCTGATTGCAGAAATTCAACAAAAATTGGATGAAGGAAACGGCACTCGAGCCCTTTCTCTTTCTGAGAAATTAAACAAATTGTTTGGTTAGGTGAATCTTCATGGATGATCTCGTCGAACGCTATCCACGCGTCGCTGAACTCGACGAAGAAAATCTCCGAAGATTGAATCTAATTATTGGTGATGTGCAGGAATCAGTAGGCATAGAACACATCGTCGACTGTTTGGCAGACTCTACATCTGCGGCAGGAGATGGTGTCATCAGATCTTATGTTGGTTTCGAACCTTCCGGTAAGGCCCATATAGGATGGAAAGTGCTTTCTTTACAATTAAGAAGAATGTTAGAAGCAGATACAAATGTTCTGATATTTTTGGCTGATTGGCATGCTTGGGTTAACGACAAATTCAACGGTAAGATGGAAGACATCCAAACTACTGCAAAATACATGGAAGAAACATTCAGAGCATTATTAGGATATCCACCAGAAGGAGACGGCCCAGGAGAACTCAGATTCGTATGGGCGTCAAACATAATGGATTCTGGTGATTATTGGGCAAGGGTTCTAAGATGTTCCAAAAACATGAGTCTTTCAAGAGTTCGTAGAACTTTCTCCATAATGGGTAGAGATGAGGATTCGTCCGATGGTGACCTGTCACGATTTTTCTATCCTGCATTACAGGCTGCTGACATTTTCGAAATGAACATTGATGTTGCAATCGGTGGCATGGACCAGAGGAAGGCCCACATGTACATGAGAGATGTAGCGGACAGATGGGGATGGTACAAGGCAACGTGCCTTCATACACCGATTATTTCAGGACTCAAAAGCTCAGGAGCAAGAATGGAATCATTCGACCACAAAATGAGTAAATCTGATCCAAATGGTGCCATTCTTCTTCACGATGATGAGAAAAAATTGTCTAAGAAAATGAGGAAAGCCTACCTTGATCCTGGAAACACCGAATCACCTGTTTACGAGTTAATTCAACATATCATTCTTCCAGAATTAGGTAAGTTAGTAATCACCCCCAATCCTGAATACGGAAGTCCTTCAACATGGGATGATTTAGATTTGCTGAAAAACGCCGTTTCTTCAGGCGAAGTCCATCCTTTCGATGTCAAAATGGCAGTCGCAAACGGCATAGCACAAGGGTTAGAAATGGTGTCAAACCATTTCGAAAATAATCCAGATACTCTTAGCAGGGTCAACGAACTGATTAATGATTAGATAAGGTTCATCAACGGGCTTTCTGTGGCTTGGATAACCCCAATGGGCCGAAGGTGGAAATTATGCCGAATATCGTTGTATTGGTTAAGCGTGTACCGGACACAAATGCTAGAATCATCGTTAGCGGAGACAGAGTAGATTTGTCAGCAGTAAAATGGGTAATCAGCCCATATGATGAATTCGCAATCGAAACTGCGCTACAACACAAAGAAGCGGTTGGTGGTAGCGTCACAGCACTTACACTTGGGCCCGCAGACGCAGACAAAATTCTCAAGGATGCTAAAGCCATCGGAGTCGATGAAATTGTTAGAGTATGGGATGACTCATGGTCTGACCTTGACTCAAATTCAATCCAAACAGCACTCGCTAACGCAATATCCGAGATAGGAGCAGAAGTGGTTTACTGTGGTAAAACAGCAGCTGACACCGGTGCTGGTTCAACAGGACCGGGCGTCGCAGAAAAATTAGGATGGGCAAGCGTCTCCAATATCACAGATGCTGACTTCTCATCTGGATTAATCGTCCACACCCCTTCTGAAAAGGGGACTGCGATTGTATCGATTTCTGGAAATGCTGTCGTTTCATGTGACAAAGGAAGCGTCAAAGTTCGAAAACCTAACGTTAAAGGAATAATGATGGCCAAGAAAGCACAAGTCAGTGTGATGTCTGTTTCAGCGCCACAATCTACTGTTCAATTAGTAAGTCAATCCCCTCCTCCTGCCAAGCCTGAAGGTAAAAAATACACTGGAGGAGGTTCTGCTGAAGAGGTGGCGAAACTACTTCGTGATGAAGCAAATGTAATTTGAGGTGATAAAATGAGTCAAAGTATTGTAATCGCAGAAATAAACAACGGGAAGATTTCACCTGTAACAGGTGAACTTGTAACGGCTGCAATCACCATGGGAACAACACCCACCGTCGTAGTACCTTGTACAGATTCATCGATCGCAGATGGTGCAGGATATGCAGGTTGTTCCAAAGTCATGGCTGTGAAGGGAGATTGTTTCACTAACTATGATGCATCTTCTTGGGCACAAGCTATTGATGCTGCAGTTCCTGCTGGAGTTATCTTTGGAGCTGCATCACCACAAACAAAAGATTTGGTTGCGCGAATTGCAGCGAGAAGAAACATCTCGGTTGTTCAAGATGTTGTAGGAATAGATGGAAACAATCTAACCAGCCCAATTTATTCAGGAAAAGCCATGCAAACTGTTGCTATCAGTGGAGATGCGGCAATTTCAGTTAGAGCCAACGTATTTTCAAGCGCTGAATCAACTGCGTCTGAGGTATCTGTCGTGGACCAATCCGGAGATATTGCTACAGCAGTAAATGAAGTAATAGCAAGAGCATCTGCAAGACTGGATGTGTCAGAAGCTAACATCATTATCTCTGGTGGTAGAGGAATGGGTAGTCCTGATAACTTCACCCATTTAGAGAAAATAGCAGATGTTCTTGGCGCCGCTGTTGGGGCTTCAAGGGCGGCAGTTGACACTTGGGATGAGATTCCTCATTCGATGCAAGTCGGACAAACTGGAAAGACTGTAAACCCAAATTTGTACATCGCCGTTGGAATATCGGGAGCCATTCAGCACCTTGCAGGAATGAGGTCTTCGAAGTACATTGTAGCGATTAACAAAGATGCAGATGCACCTATTTTCGCTCATGCTGACTACGGCATCGTTTCAACATGGGAAGATGCACTTCCAGTTCTTGAATCTGCTTTGTCTTCTATGATGGCTTGAGTTGTAATTTACAACCATGCTCCACGGCCTCTGAAGCCGTCATTTAGGAAGGGATTAGTTCTCTTTTCGACACCGATTGTAGTAAGAGGTCCATGACCTGGATGAACTATCGTTTCTTCATCCAATGGCCACAAACGTTCTCTAATCATCCTCAACAACAAGTCGAGGTCTCCTCCTGAATTTGGTAAGTCTGTTCTTCCGATTGAGCCTTGGAAAAGTGTATCTCCAGCGAAAAGGTGATCTGGACCGTCGTTGACTTCCAGCCTAAGGCAACATCCTCCAAGAGTATGACCTGGCGTATGAATTATCTGAAAATTCATTCCTGCGAATTGGTAATTTTCTCCATTCTCCCAAGTATTCTCTGCGATCGCAGGCTCAGGTAATTCAAACCCCCATCTCTTCCCTGACTCTCTTGCTAGACTTTGCAAAAAGAAATCATCTTTATGAAGCCACCATTCTAAATTGTAATGGTCCTTGAAATATGGAATGTCGCCACTGTGGTCAAAATGTGCATGAGTGTTGAGCAAAGCAACAACTTTTCTATCACCAGAAAAGTTTCCAATTTCGTAATCTGATTCGCCAATTCCTTTGTCTATCCAGTCGATGATTCTTTGAAAATCACCACCGCCATCAATAATCACCGTTTCCCCATTTTCTGGATTGGTTACTACGCTACACCTCTGTTGCAAGGCGGTAACAAAAAAATGGTTGATATTTGGTGAATTCACCATTATTTTACCCTCACATCAATCGAATCAGAAGACCATCTGCCATCCTTATCCTTAATCCTAAGTTCGAAATTATGACTGCCCTTGTTTAGTTTTACTTTTACAATCTGCGAAGTTGAAATTTCCTTACCAGTTTGGTCTATCCACGACCATGAAACTATTCTTTCTTGAGGATCTTCGGTTTGACTCCCATCTAGTGTGATAATCGATGTACCATCATCTCCTGAATCGACAGAGATATCTCCGCCAGCATTTGGAGTTGGTGCAATAATAGTTTCAGCGTCAAGGGATAGGGCTAACATCAAATCATCCTCTTCCTCTATTTCCTCATTTTGAACAATCTCATCATTCAAAGCATCAAAAATTGCTCCTTCATCTAAATTAACCTGAGAGTCGAATCCAGCCAATTCTTCGAGTGATTTTTCTGAGCCATATATCTCTTCAGCATTTATTTCTATAGAGGGAGCATCGCCCCAATCATCTATTGCTGTATCTTCTTCGACAAGTGGCACAGGTTCTGAATTTGCATCGATTAAGAATACTGGTTCTGATGTTGTAAAGTCGTTTTGATCGCTACCAGCAATCATCACTTTACTTCCATCTTGATTTGATGATACTTTTTCTGCCATCCCTTGGGTTTCTACCGACCATTTGATTCCATTTTCATCGATGCAGTGGACATGGAACCAAGACGCTGCAAGAACTGAGGTTCCCCTATCGATTAGAGTATGTACTGGATATGTCAATTCAGCGACTAATTTTTCGCCTTTCAATACACCTCCGTAATCCAATCCCATCCATTGGCCGTCGATTGAGATAACTCTTGATTTTGTATCTATTCTTCTTTCGAGGTTCTCATTTTTCCAAAATTCTACCTCCAGAGCCTCTTCCTCACCAGGCACCAATCCATGGCCCTCCCTGGCTACAATCAAAGTCTGACCATCCCAACCTATTGCAGTAATTCGCTCACCGACTTCTCCTCGTACAGGTCGTTGCCAAATCTTTGATGAATCTGTAGAATAAGTCATTACTTCTCCAGAATCAGTAGCTATTGCAATAGAATCACCTATTGCCACCATAGAAACAGAATTTACCAGAATAGGTTCCAAATCACCAGACGAATTTACGATATGGGCCTTAGATAAACCGTCTATTGCCACACAATAGTCGCCTTTCCCAGTTATAGATTCAATACCCGATAAAAATTCAACAAACTTAATTTGTTCACCCTCGCGAATGATGTGCAAACCATCTCTTGAACCAACGATGATATCGCCAAATTGAGTTTCAAACAAGCTTGTCAAAGGTGGAAGATTAATTTCGAGATCATCGATTCTAAGTATACCGTCTACCTGAGCAACAGAAAGATGGTTACCTGAAAAAATAGCCGCAACATCTGAAGTGGTTTCCAACTTACTCAAAACTGGAACCGTCATGGACATAGTCACTCACTAATCCTTGCATCGTCCATCCATGCTTCAAAGTTTGGCATAGAAATGTACTCTTTTGGATTTCTTATATGCTTCAATAGATTCTCTTTTTCTAAATCTGTCCAACCACAAATTGGCTCCAAGGTAGATAGAGGTACAGTCTTTACCTCATCCGCACTTCGCGTGAATAGTTTTTCGCCCTCTTCTACAGATAAGCCAACTACTCCCCAAGGATACCTTTGTTTTATTTTCCCTTCAATATCTCTAATTTTCGAATTCTTTCCTATCGATGGGTCCCATTTCCTTAACTCATCGATTAATTTCTCATCACTTCCTTCAACAGGAATCAACCGAGACCCTCTCCTCATTATCAGAAATGCAGAAATCATCTCATCTTCAGTAGTGACCTTGCATAAAACATCACCTTGTACACCCGGTGGTAGCCCTCCCGCACCATTCAAGCGCTTAGATAGTAACCAAACCTTATCCTGCTCCAATACCACCCTTACCCAGATGTCTGGATTTGTTAGGTTTACCTTCAAAGAATCGTCTAATTGGAGCATCCAATAACCAATTTGACCGTTATACTCCTTTGTGCTGAAATTCTCCTTTGGTCCAAGTCGCTTGGTTCTGACACCAAATGTCCGACTCTTTCCATAGTTCTCATCAAGATTCAAAATTTTTTGTGCTACTTCTTTGGGATCTATTGAATCAGATATCACCATAGCAGGGTCAATTGCAACCACACCAAGTAATCTACATAGTGCATCCTCAACAATATCTGTTTCATTATCGCTTGTAATCACTTCCATACTAATGATTCGATCTTGTTTGAGTGAGATTCCGTTGAATTTAGCAAGAATTTCCATGTTGTTGTATAATCCTCTTTGAAATTGTCTCCTGACGACCTTGCTTTTCAGACCAAGTTCTCCAAAACGCAAAATCCATGCATTTTCCATCGATACACCTCATTCATCATTATGAAGTTCGATTGTGACATCTGGCTTTTGATTGTTTGATTTTGCGTCGTCATTTCTTGCTAATTCTAGGCTTCTGAGATACTCTTCGCTTACTTTGCCAGTAACATATTTCCCGTCGAAACAAGAAGTATCCCAACCTTGAGGGCCGTTTATGCTTGTTACTTCGACTAAATCTTCAAGTGTTTGATAAAATAGCTTGTCTGCGCCAATCGTTTCGCAAATCTCATCAATATTCCTGTCGTTAGCAATGAATTCCTTTACAGCCGGCATGTCTATTCCGTAGACGTTTGGATATCTGACGGGAGGTGCTGCAGAAGCAAAATACACCTTCTTTGCACCAACTTCTCTTGCCATCTCAACAATCTGAGCTGAAGTTGTGCCCCTAACAATTGAATCATCTACCAATATCACATTCTTTCCTTCAAATTCGTGGGGAATAGCGTTTAATTTCCTTCGTACAGATTTCATTCTCTGTGCTTGTCCTGGCATTATAAATGTACGACCAATGTACCTATTTTTGACAAACCCTTCTCTATATTCAACATTCAAGGCATTGGCTAATTGTAAAGCAGCATACCTACCAGAATCAGGAACTGGAATTACGCAATCAATGTCGTGGTTAGGGAATTGTTCTAATATCCGCTCCGCCAACCTCTGTCCTTGATTTAGCCTCGCTTGGTAAACAGATATGCCATCGATAATTGAATCAGGTCTTGAGAAATAAACGTGCTCGAAGATACATGGTGAGTGATTTGTCTCATCAGCACAAATCTTGGTGAAAACTTGCCCTGTTGATGAAATGAATATCGCTTCGCCAGGTGAAATATCTCTCTCCACATCGAATCCTAACGCATGTATTGCAACTGATTCACTTGCAACTATCCATTCTTTTTCTCCTTCTACAACTCGGCTTCCGAAAATTAGTGGCCTAATTCCGTTCGGGTCTCTAAATGCAAGTAGTCCAAAACCAGATATCAAAGAGACACAAGCATAACCTCCCGTTATTTGATTATTTAATGCATGCACAGATTCGAAAATTGTGTTTACATCAACGTGTATTTCTCCATTTATGTCAAGATTTTGAGTCCTTGAATGTAATTCCATTGCTAAGAGATTCAGAAGTAATTCCGAATCGGATGTAGTGTTTACGTGCCGTCTGTGTACGTTGGTCAACAAATCATTAATCTCACTTGCATTGGTTAAATTTCCATTATGCGCTAGGGAGATACCAAATGGATAATTTACGTAGAAAGGTTGAGCCTCTGCCGCAGATGATGTGCCTGCTGTTGGGTATCTTACATGACCAATCCCGTTTGATCCGAGTAAATTCTTCATGTGTTTTTTATAAAAAACATCCTTGACCAAACCATTGGATTTTCTTAAGTGGAATTTTCCGTTGTTTTCAGTCATCATCCCAGCAGCATCTTGGCCTCTGTGTTGCAAGACTGTTAACCCGTCATACAGTAGCTGGTTAATGTGGTATCCTCTTCTTCCGACGAGACCAATTATGCCACACATTTGTCTCGCCTGATGTTTGCAATGCAAGAGGCTTTACAGGCCTTTCCATTCTCTTAACGATTAAGGTCGATGTGTTTTCTTTGACCAGCTGAATCCTCTCATCCTTGCAGTGGAGCCGTATCCACAGGATGCGCAAGTTGATTTTTGCTTGTGATATGCGTTTCTGCCACACCTTCTACATCTGATGTGTGTGGTCTTTTGCCTCTTACCCATGGATGGAGTACCTTTGGACATAGTATCACCTGCGACTGTGCGACCTACCTTCCCTTTATGAAACCGACGGAGCGAATTATTCTTCTTCTTGGAACAAAATTCTTCTTTCGCGACCGGTTATCATAGCGAAAGTAAAACCTATTGCAAAGAACGCGGCTACAAACATTCCTGTAATTGCAACTAATAATCGCACAATGTTTGAAAGTAATTGTGACCTCAATCCACTGTTTGCTTCCAATAATAGGTCATCATACGAAGTGAGGCCCCAGACAACCAATATTCCAAAGCCTATTGCTACCAACATTCCAACTAATGGTGCAAGTGGTCTGTGTCTTGAATCCGCATAGAAGAATAGGTTTCCGAATAAAATCAATCCAACTACAATGTATGATGTAAGAATTGAATTCGCAAATCTCTTGAAAGACTCCTTGTGAATTCCTTCACCAAGAGATAGATTTAGAGCCATTATTACAAGGATTGGAAGAGCCGCTGCAAATAGCAATAATTTCCAAGATGCAAGTGACTTGTTCATTCCTCTTCACCTCCTATGTGATTATTTGCAATTTCAACTAATTTTTTCAATTCCTGCTCGGTTGGCGGATGAGTACTATCGGGATTAGGTAATGACTTTTCATAAGTCCAGATAACCAATGCGAAAATAGCCACAGCCAACATTCCACCAACCAGTATTCCAAGAATATCTGCGACTACAAGAAACAGGTAATCTCTGAATTCACTAGCAGTCGTATGTTCTCCATCAACCAACATCGCAAGGAGAGTTATTCCTGCGAACAAAATTGACATACCTGCTAGTTTTACAGATTCACCAAATCGGTTCTCACCATATCCAACCATTCCGATGGATGCAGCCGCACAAAGGGAGGTTGAGAAAAGAAGCATAGTTGGCCAAAATACTATCCAATATGGATTGACATCACTTCTCCATATGGGTGTGAAATTCGACCAATGCATCAAACTAAAAATTCCGATCGAAACAAACATTGCAAAGAAACCAGACCATCTAGCGGTACTATCAAGTCTACCAACGGGAACATTACCCCCAAAAATCATACCGTGTAAACCGTATATCAGAAGGGCACAAGGAGCGATTATACTCAAAATGAGGTGAGCTCCAGCTGTTGAATCAGAGCTCGTTACAGTCCATGGAGAAGCGAGGAAGATTAGGCTTGAGGTAACAAATACAACCAATCCTATAACTTTGGATTTACGACTAGTAGAAAGCCACAATCCTAAACCCATTAATATCAATGGAATCCAGAATAGAAGCGCCGCTTTCATCATGGAATCCATAACCAGACGGCTACAATCAGATTTATCAATATGCCCGCTAAAAATTGATTCAGTGGGTCGGTTTCTTGGAAATTAGCGTCCGTCAGCCATAAATACAGGTCGATGGTGGCTTGGATGCTCAAGGTGAGACTATGGTCAAAATGCCACGTCAAATAAAGAGGTACAGTCCAAGTGCTGGTAAGCACACTATGCACACTGTAGAGCGTGTGAAAAAGAAGCGCGCAAGCGAACTTAAGTGGGGTCAGAGAAGATTCCGAAGAGTTATGGCAGGATATCGCGGTTTCCCACGTCCTAAACCAGATGGAAGAGAAAAACCTACAAAGAGAGTTAACATTCTATACCGATGTACTGAAACTGGTAAAGCACATTACGCTCCATGCCAGAGAGCAAAGAAATTCGAATTAGTAGACAACTGAGGTGAAAATTATGGCATCAAATTTCCTTAAAGTATCATGCAGAGACTGCTCCAATGAAAGCATCATATTCTCACGTGCTACGACTGTAATATCATGTGCAGTATGTGGCGCTACACTGACAAACCCTGCTGGTGGCAAGGCCCAGCTGGTCGGCTGTAATGTCGTTGAGTCCCTTGAATGAATGGAGGCTTGACCTCCTTGCCCGAAGACATCATTGATGATGGACCTCAAGAAGGCGAACTGGTTGTCGCCCTCGTAAGAGAAGTAAAACAAAACGGTGCATACGTAGATTTGGAAGAGTATGAGGGCATTGAAGGATTTATTTTCATTGGTGAAATTGCAAGTGGTTGGGTAAAGAATATCCGTTCTTACGCTAGACCTGGTCAAAGACTAATCTGTAAAGTTCTCAGAACAAGAAAGGACAACAAATCTCTGGAATTGTCTCTTAAGTCTGTAAGTGAAGAAAGAAAAAGAGACAGGCTTGCTGAATGGAAAAATGAAGAAAGAGCGAAACAATTGTTCAAGGTTCTATCTGAACAAGTAGGCTGGAATCAGGACCAACTCACTGAGAATCAAGTGGACTTGACAGAATCATTCGGGACACTTTACGGCGCCTTCGAAGAAGCAGCAACGAAGCCTGAATCACTTTCAGAATTAGGATTTGAAGGCGATTGGATTCAACCATTTATTGAAATCGCTATCAAGAATATCATCCCTGATACAGTAGAAATTCGAGGACATTTCACTCTGAATGTCGACGACGGGGATGGCATAGAAATAATCAAGGAAGCTTTGATCGCTGCAGAATCCGTTTCAGACAGTGAAACCGAATTGGAAGTGTCCTGTCATTACGATGGAGCCCCAAGTTACAGAATCGAACTTAAGGCTCCAGATTTCAAAACTGCTGAAGATGGTTGGAATAGAGCTACAAAGGCTTGTATCGATGTTGTGGTAGCCTCTGGAGGCTCTGCTGAAGCTCAGAGGGAATGAGATGGTTAGGCAATCAATGCAACAATGCGTCGACTGCTTAGAGTACTGTCTTGAAACCACTTGTCCAAAATGTGGTTCCGTCGCAAAGGCCGCGGCTCCAATCAAGTGGTCACCAGACGACAAAAGAGCACACTTACGAAGAAAATTGGACGGAGTTGAAGAGGATGGGTGGGTCAATTCACTTCCAACATTAAGTTCTGATGAAGAAGAATAATGCCAACCATTATACTGTGCCTAAATGCACTTTAGATTTATGAGTGCTCTCATCGATTGGATATCCAGACCTAATACAGAAGGTGAGACTCTACTCGTTGCTATGCCGGGTGTAGGAGATATCGGTAAATTAGCAATCGATGCAATTAATCTAGAGCTTGACGCCGAGCCTATTGCAAGAATCATACATCCTGCTTTTCCTCCCCTTGCCAAGTTGGACGAAGACGGTTTACTTCAACCGCCTCATGTGTTATTATCAAAATTAGAGATTGATAATCAAATAATCTTCACCTTAACCGGTGACGCTCAGCCAATGACTCCAGAAGGACAATATGAGTTGGCTAACTCAATTATCGAGATTTTCGCAGGTGGTGAAATCATTGTTTTTGCTGGCATGGTAACAAATCCGGAAAGAAAAGAAGTGTTTGCAGTAACTGGTAACTCGCAATATAGAATACAACTGGAAAAACAAGGGGTCGATGTTCGAAGAAATGAACCTAAGGCTGGAATTATCGGAATGGCCGCACTAATAACTGCACTAAGTCCCATTCATGGAGTTAATTCTTCTTGTGTAATTGCAACAACTGTTGGGAAATCGCTAGACCCTGTAGGTGCTCAATTATTACTCGAAACTGTAAGGAAATGGTGGAGTTTACCGTTACCGATTCCAATCGATGCAACAAACAGATTAGCTGACAAGTTGAAAGAAATGCATCCCAACAAAGCTGAGGATTTGATATCCGAAATGTCGGAATCAGCGAATTCAATCTATATGTGATTAGCCACCAGAACTGACGATAGTTATCTCAAGTCTGATGTCACCTTTCAGAGTTGTTGAGTGTGGTAGAACAGTATCTTCGTAACTAACGATGACTGTAGAAGGATGAATATTTGCCAAATCAAGCACTTGTCTCACAGTGGACCCCTGTTCCAACTCAAAAGTATGTTCATCTTTACCCGAGATTAGGGTTACTTGCATGTACTTCCCGAATAACATCACTCTTATGATGGTCGTGCAGGTGGGCGCATTGTTTGCCGAGATCGCATAGCCCGGTATTGCGGTGGATTCGAAATCCACTGTCCTTCGGACACGGGAGTTCAAATCTCTCTCTCGGCGCCTGTTAAAATTAATCCGGAATTCGAATTATTGATGTGTTTTTCTCTAAGTTTGCTTTGACATCTACGGCCCAAGCATCCAGTGACGCATTCAAAATTGCAATTTCATCTCCTTGCTGAAGTGTATTGTAAATGGCAGGCCAGGAATTGTCCCATCCTTCAACTGTTACTTTGGTCTGATCATCAATCAATACAATTCCCTTGCGAATCCATGGTTTTCCAGATTTACCAATACCGTACTTATACGTCTTGTATGCAACTCTTCCATACAAATTCCATCTTGCTTTGAAGTCAAAAAGTCCACAGTCTCCATCTTCAGCACTTGATGACTTTATCATCCTGGCATGAGGGTCGATCTTCAATTCAATTTCACCTTTCCAATTAGTTGAAGGGATTACTCCAACCAATCTAATTAAATCTCCTTTTTCTATTTCAGGATCGTAAGTAAGTTGTCCTTCACTTTCTTTTGAAATTATTTTTACAAATGCTTTTCCGCCATCTTGTTGAACCATTACGTTGGGAATTCCTTCGCTATTCTTAGTGACGCTAAAAACCTCACAGAAAATATTCACCCTAGGTTCTAATTTACTTAGTTGGGTTAATTCATATGATTTAATTTCCCCTTTTGGTTGGATATTTTCGATTATTTTGTAATTATCA
Source organism: Methanobacteriota archaeon (assembly GCA_038130705.1). Lineage (GTDB taxonomy): Archaea > Thermoplasmatota > Poseidoniia > Poseidoniales > Poseidoniaceae > MGIIa-K1. The sequence continues at coordinate 21,507 of JAYPOA010000001.1, forward strand.
TTTCCTTCTCCGCCAGGACATAATTTTGACCACTCGCAACTGTCGCACCTTACACCTTCTGGTGCTTCAGTCGGAACCCCTCCTTCAGAGAATCCTCTCAAATCTGAAGGTTTAGGAGGACAGTCTGATATTGTAACCGTTCTTGATTTTAATTCATTCCATAATTGGTTTAGCTGGCTTTCTAAAACAGTGATTTGATCTTCAGTCGGAGGCTTTACTGACTTTTTCTTACCTACTCCTAAATACCAGACTTCAAGTTCCTTCGGAATTTGTCCATCATGTGTTTTTGACCATAACATTGCATACATCTTCAATTGTTCGACATAGTTGCCACTTCTGTCTCCTACGCCTTTGCTTGCTTTTAGATCTACAATTTTAATTTTTGAACTATGTCTGTAAACTAAATCATACTCCCCTTGAAACCAATATTCTGGATGTATTGCGTTTTGTGAAAATGGCTCTAAATCAGGGTCTACAAACCATGGCCTTGCTATTTCCCAAGCTTCAACAAGGTGACATGGCCCATCCCTTGCGAGTGGATGAGGTCCCAATTGTTCTCTCCTGTCTGGAGATCTTATCAGGAGGTTATCATCACCATTTCTCCACTTTTGTAACTCCTCATCAGAAATAGATTCCTTCACTAGAAGTACTTCCTCTAAATGTAAATCAAGAGCAGTAATACACATTTGCATGTATTCTTCCATTGAATAATCATGCCAATTGCCTGCTTTTCTAGGATTTTTACTCCATTCTTCTTGCATCGCTTTACAAATATCTGGCCAATACTTCGCTATTCTTGAGGCATACCATTGAGAAATGTCATTCGAAATTTCACTATCATACAAAGGAAGTAGGTTATCTGCACCATTCTGTAAAACAGTAATCGGAGCTGATGAAGTTACTATACCTGGAGATTCCATCATTACTCTAGTAACACACTCTTCTACTGCTCGACCCAAGAAGAGAGGAGGCGTTTGTCCAAACTTTAATCTCAAATTATTCTGATACCACCAAATTCTTGGGCATTCTGCGAAAGTATTTGCTTGGGATGCGGATAGCCTGTTAAATTTGCCAACAGTATCATGTTCTGGATTGATTGAACTGACAGGCATGAACCCCTCGTCGTAGTTGGAGTTTATTCAATCCTTCGATAGTATCTCGATTCTGGTTGTTCTTTTATCAACTCTGAGCTGAATAATTCCCTCACGCCAACCAAGGTCAGCAGAGATTATTCTAACTTCATCTCCTTGCTTCATAGACAAAATAGAGCCCTTTATTGAAGAACCAAATGCAACCAACTCTGCAACGCTTTCTCCGTCCCAGATATGTAATGACACCATCGACCATGGCCTTCCATCTGCACGGATACCGTTTCTACGTGAAATTGATATGACTATGCCCTGAACATTTGCTTTTGTTCGTAGCATCCCCATCCTCGTCAAATCACATTTAGCACCAACCTCTATAGAGCTTTGATTATCTAAATATAATCTTGGTTGCCCTCTCCAAACACCAGGTAATGCTCCAGTTACGATGACTTCATCTTGAGGAGAATCATGCATTTTGGGGAAAGAATTTGGCTGGCTTTCCTCCAAAGTCACCATCTTATCACCAGATTTTATCATAGCTCCTAAGACTAATTCTCCGTAGTGATTTGGCAAAGGCCCCCAGGAAGCCTGTAAAGAGCCCTTAACATTAACACGGTAAGGGATTGTAGAAATCAATTCACAAGGTGAAGAAATCATCGGCTTTTCAAATGGTAATTGGTCTAATTTACACCACCTACAACCTGCTTGTTCACCGGAGCATGGTTCATCGATTGGGAACGCATTCGTAAGATTCCAATTCCTCATTTCTTCGTATATTTCTCGATATTCTTCAGTTGTTTTTGGATTTAGGTCTACTTCTTTCCTCAATCCATTTTTCAAATACCATCCTTCAATTCCATCACAAGTTGAATCATGAGTTTCATTCCATAGCCATGCATAAAAATTTAGTTGATGTTTAAGACTTGAAGAAAAAGACCCTTCTCCGTCCCCGATTTTTATATCGATTATTCTTGTTCTGCCATCCCAACGATGAACTAAATCACATTCTCCGGCAGCCCATCTATCAGCATGATACATTCTTTGAGGCTCGGGATTTCTTGGATCTTTTACCCACGGACGAGCAATTTCCCAAGCGTCCTGCCACGTTATTGGATTTGAGAAAACATGGATTTCATCTTTCCATGATACCATGCTATTGGCTTTATCTGGCTGTAGGAATGTAGGAGGATTATCCCAACATGGTGCGGGGATTTCGAATTCGGTTTGCCCTCCCCCTGCCTCAAAGCATTTCTTTACTTCTTCTAATTGCAATCCAATACCGTTTCTAAGCATGTTACAAACAATTTGAATATCGAAGTAATCTGAAAACTCACCATCCTTCCAAATAGATTCTTCGAAGGAATTTCTACCATTATCAATCGCCTTTTGGCCATACTCATCTATCAGCCCTTCAAGCCACGATGACAAATCCTCTACCGATTCAACTATTGGCGCCCGGTGCATTAGAATTGAACAGAAAGCATCCTCTACTTCGATTCCCATAATCTGAGGTGGTGAAACGGGACCTCTGAGACCTATCCTATAATTCAAGAACCACTGCTTCTTACATCTTAGAAATGTGGTAAGTGATGATGCTGAAAGCCTACTCCGTGACCTTCCAATCGACTGAGCTTCAGGAGGAATCTGGGCTGGCATGATTTAGCCTCATGAATCAAATGAATAGTAATCCCCAGCAACTCTTTGCTCTCGATCCTTTCTGGATTCGGATTTGTTTATACGCGGTCTCTTGGAATCATGGTCTCTTCTGAATGTAACATCGACTCCTGACAAGAATCGATTCATTCCCTCTCGAAGACCAAATGGACCCTCAGCTTTTCCACTCACTCCCCCTTCGCCTTCGAATACCAATAGTGAATCTGATACAATGTCAATGAAATAGACGTCATGGTCAATTACGAATGCCGCTTTTTCATTGGATTCCATCGTTCTTCTAATCGCTTTAGCCGCTTCCATTCTTGCATTTGCGTCAAGATGCGCGCTTGGTTCATCAAGTAAATACAAATCAGCATCTCTTCCTAGACATATCGCAATCGATACTGCTTGAGATTCTCCTCCTGATAAGTTATTCACCTGCTTGGCAAGAAGTTCGTCCACCCCAAGGGCTCTTATCACATTCACATTGAATTCCCCGCTTCTCCAACGGGGTCCAATTTCAGCATCTAACCAGGTCTGAACCGTACAATCAAGATTAGTTTCGATATGCTGCGGTTTGTATGAAATTGAAGCGTCTGCAGTTACCCAACCTGAATCGTATTCGTGTTCACCTGCCAAAATCTTGACCATAGTAGATTTTCCTGTGCCGTTAGGGCCTACAACTCCCACAACTTCGGCTTGGTGGACCTTGCCAGTACCTGTTTGAAGATTGAAATCACCTAGAGTTTTGCCTAAATCTCCCCATTCTACCACAGGATTACCAATCTCATTAGACCGATCAGTGTGAGTTTGGAATTTTATTGGCTTATCTCTAATCCTGACATTTTGTTCTACTAAAAAACCGTCAAGATATGCATTGATGGCTTGTCTTGTTGACCTTGCGGGAGTAAAAATACCAAACGCACCTTTTCTCCCATAGACAATGTGTACTAAATCAGCAAGAACATCCAAAACCGCCAAATCGTGTTCGATTACAATTACTCTAGCACTTTCTGATAATTCTTGAATAATTCTTACAATTCTCATCCTTTCGTGGATATCGAGATAGGAAGATGGTTCATCGAAGAAATAAACGTCAGCCTTTTTCAATAGTGTAGCGCAAATTGCTACCCTTTGTAATTCACCACCAGACAACTGAGTTAATTCTCTGTCAAGCAGTTTGCTTAGACCTAATTTCTCGACCATTTCTTGATAGATATCCCTTTCATCAACCGATTCCAATAAAGACCCAACTTTTCCTTTTACGGCTTTGGGAATGTTATCGACATATTGTGGTTTCAAGGCTACCTTAACTTTGGAATTACTCACATCGATTAAGAAATCCCTCAATTCTCCACGAGGTAGGCTTTCTATCACATCTTCCCACCATACTTCATCTGCTTCAAAATCTCCTAAATTCGGTGTGATTGAACCGTTTAGAATCTTGAAAGCTGTTGATTTACCCATCCCGTTGGGGCCAAGAATTCCAACAACTGATTCTTTTGAGGGAGTTGGCAGGCGGAATAGCCTGAACCCGTTAAGAGAATACCTGTGAATCATATCACTTTCTAACTCTGAGGGCAGTTGGGTAATGATAAGTGCGTCATGTGGGCACTTGTTAACACAAATTCCACAACCAATACATAGCGATTCTGAAATATGTGGTTTTCCAGTAACATTATCCATAACTATACATTCTTGTCCATTTCGAACAGGAGGACAAAAGGCAAAGCATTCATCCATGCATTTCTTTGGTTGACAGTTATCTTCCTTGAGAACTGCAACTCGCATGTTATCATCTCCTGTATTAGTGCTTGATTAATTATTCATCAAATACAAATTGAAAACTACCTAACATAGAGGTTTTGGCATAAGCCAAACCAATTGGTAATCAGACAAGTCCTTTTACAAATTCATGACCACGAATAAGTTTCGTAGTACAAGGTGTTGGGAATTTCATTCCCGCTTTTCTTAGTGCATCTTTTGCTACTAGGTAATGTTCAGGGGTGAATTGTAAAGATATGATCCTTTGACCTCTCTTGACTCTTGCAGCGGTTCCAACATTCTTTCCAAAAGCGCATCTCATTCCTTGTGAAACACGGTCAGCACCTGCACCGGTTGCTTGTTTGTTCTCCCTCAAAACGTGATGAGGGTAAGTGTGGACCCTTAGAGCATAATTTTGTGCACCTGCTACTTTCCTAATTGTAGAATTCGAAATAACACGAGCCGCCTCGAGAGCTGTGTGGCGAATCTGACAGGATTCGTCTGCAATCAAATTGAGTTCCATTGTAAATTCTCCAGTTTCTGCAGCACGACGGTTGCCGACATGGAATTGGTGAATTCTGTTGTTCGGGACACCACCGATATACTTGCGTCTGGTGTAGGCTGGACCCTTTAGTCTTCGGTACATTTTTGCGGGCTTTCGTGCCATGACTCAATCCTCCAAGCGATTTTGCGACTTGCCTTCCATATATGACGATACCGATTACTATTTTTTGTTAAATAGGGCAAAGGTCATTGAATAGGTAGGGTTAGCGCAGGTCAATGTCAGCATGGCGCAAGTTCTTAGAGGAAGAGTCAGAATATCAATGGCTTTCCTTCGCAGTGTTCGCTTTTGCAGTGATAATTGGAGCCGTCTTAATAGACTGGTCTGATAACTTATCTGGATTTCATGAAGGAGCAGCAATCGAGCAGAATGGAATTATTCTTGATGCCGCAGGAGATGCAATATTGTTTGAAAATGAATCTGGCAAGTATGTCTCTCTTCACGACGATGTCCAAGAGACGCCATATGCCTCGTGCTTAGTTCAGCACGCTCACATCACCTTCGCCTGTATGGGAACAGAAGGTTTGCTATTTTTTACCGAAGAAGATTATTCTTTAGAATTTGGCTGGATTCCTATGGCATTAGGCAAGAATGTGACTGCTAAAAATGTAGAAGCAAACGCTCAAAATGAATTATTGGTCGTCATTCAAGATGGTACATCTGACAAGTTAGCCGCAATGCACATTAGCGAAGGAGATGGCCTTTCTGATGTTACATCCCAAGATGGAATAATGCACATCAACTCCATGCTAGCTACTGATGGAGGATGGTTTGTAGGTGGCTCTTGGCAAGCTCCTCCGAACTGGTTGGGAACAAATCCTACTTCTCCTCCGATGTATGAACTGGTTATGTTTGTAGAGTGGGATGGAATAAATTCACCTGATTCGGAAATAATTTACCTGGGTGGAGAAGGAACAATACACGGAATCTATCAAATGAATAACGGAGATTACATTGCCACAGGTACTGATGACACTGTTGTAATAGATTCCGTGGAAATTACTTCTCTAAACATAGCAAGCTTCTCGTCAATATCCGATAACAACAACAAAATCTGGCTATTTGGTGGGCTGAATTCAGACGCTGTTGCGATCATAAACAACGCTGAAATAACATACGAAGAATTGCCATCAAACTTGGGATTAAACCCAAACTTTGTAGATTGTAATTCTGAAGGATTGATCTCGATATACGGTGCCGATGCTTATGATTCACCACGTGCAGTTTCTATAGAAAGTGATGCAAGAACTTCAATATTGAGCCTTAGGGGTGTTATGGACTTAGGATTCATACTTGTTTCGATTACGATTATTTCAGTAATGGGTTGGAATATTGCCGATTCGGTTAGACGCGGAGAAGTTTTCTGAACTAATTAAAAAAACAAAGAGATTGAATTATTTGTCAGGGGATAATTTACGAACCTCTTTCGCACACGACAACTCCTAGCGCAAGCTAAGGATGTGTAATATTGGCCAAGAGGGGGATGATGGACCAGTATATTGACATCAAATCTGAACACCAAGATTCTGTCTTATTTTTCCGAATGGGAGATTTCTATGAACAATTCTATGACGACGCAGTTGTCGCTTCAGAAGTACTCGGATTGGCTTTAACAAGTAGGGATAAGAATGCTGAAAATCCAATACCTATGGCAGGATTTCCATGGCATGCTCTTGAAGACAACCTAAGAGCGATGCTAAAAGCCGGTCACAAAGTTTGTGTGGCTGAACAAGAAGACGAATTGAGGGAAGGTGCAAAACTACTCGAAAGGGTTGTTACTCGAATTTACACCCCAGGGTCATTGTATGAAGAGAGTTTAATCGGAACTGATGAAGTCGCTAACTTGTCTAGTATTTTGATAAAAAATGACTCTGTTGGTTTATCTATACTAGACGCAAGCACTGGAAACCTGTGGGCTGTAGAATATAATGGCGTAGACCGATTGGACAGAGTATTAGATGATTTATTGCGTAGTAGTACTAGAGAATTAGTGTTCACTCCTAAAGACTCAGAAAAGGACGAACTCCGAAGAATTATATCGAATATTGATAATATAACACTCTCACAGCACTCAACTTCAAAGAGAAAATCTGATGAAGCACTAAAACAGATATTGGAAGTAGCCGATTTAGGACATATCGACCTTGGGGACTTTCCGATTGCCATGGAAGCGGCAGGCCTCGCTGCTGATTACTTGTCATCAATGCACTTGATGGAATCAATATCATTCAAAGACGTTGAAATATTACGCCCAAATGATAGTTTAATCTTAGACCAAACCACATTAAGAAACTTAGAATTAACACAGACGCTATCTGGAGAAAAGGAAGGATCTCTTCTTGGCTCTATCGACAAATGCCGAACTGCAATGGGAAGAAGGTGCTTGAAGCAGTGGATATTACGACCATTGGCATCCAAGGAAGAAATCGAGGAGAGACAAGACTCTGTTGCGAGCATAGCTCGTTCATCGAAAAGATTGGATGAGATAAGAGATGTTCTGAAAGGATTGAGAGATATGGAGCGCTTAGCTACTCAGTTATCTTACAACCGTTCCACAGGTAGAGATCTCGTTGCCATTTCATTAGCATTGGAAAGAATGCCAAAGCTAAAATCTATATGCAAACAAATGGATGATGAATTGTTAAACAAAATCTCCGAAGATTTAGATGTTTTAGAAATGATGAAAATTGATATTCAGGCTAATCTAAATGATGAACAACCACTATCTATGAAAGATGGAGGAATTATTCGAGAGGGTATCGATTCTAATTTAGATGAATTGAGAACTGCGGCATCAATAGGTAAAAAATGGTTCAAAGATTTGGAAACAAAGGAAAGAAATAGATTACAAATTCCATCACTGAAAGTCAAGCATAACAGGCAAATAGGTTGGTATATAGAAGTCACAAAATCACATTTGTCTAAGGTCCCAGATGAATGGAAGAGAAAGCAACAAATGACTAACGGAAATAGATACGTAACCGATGAATTGTTACACTGGGAAGATAAATTGCTAACCGCCTCCACAAAAGCGAACAATATCGAATATGAATTGTTTAGAGATTTGAGAGAAAGGTGCAAACAAAACACAAGAATGCTTGGATTGATTAGTACACATGTATCTCAAATCGATGTTCTCCAGTGTTTTGCAACCATTGCAAGAAGTCGTTCTTGGTCTAGACCTGTAATTTTTGAAGATAATCGTTTGGTTGCAAAAGGATTGAGACACCCCGTTTTGGAACTACAGCCAAACTTCGTTCCAAATGATTTACAGTTCGACAAGAAGAGAAAATTTTTGTTGATAACGGGGCCAAATATGGGAGGTAAATCCACCTATTTGAGGTGCGCCGCCTTAGTGACTGTTTTAGCGCAGTGTGGCTCTTTTGTGCCAGCTGATAGCGCACAAATAGGGATCGTCGACAGAATTTTCACCAGGGTTGGAGCATCTGATGACATTCGGAGAGGTAGGTCTACTTTCATGATGGAAATGATGGAGGTTTCACATATCCTAAAACAGGCAACCTCTGACTCGCTAATTTTACTTGATGAAATTGGTAGAGGAACATCTACCTTTGATGGCCTATCTATTGCATGGTCTGTATCAGAAGATATCTCAAAACGTCTGTCTTCAAGGACACTATTTGCGACTCACTATCACCAATTAATTGGTTTGGAAGGCGAAATAGGTGGTCTGGTGAATGTCCATGTCCAAGTAGCTCAAACGGATGGAGAACTTAGATTCCTTCACACAGTGGCGGACGGTCCGTGCGACGATTCTTATGGCGTTCAAGTAGCGGCTTTGGCCGGCCTTCCAAGACATGTTATTGAAAGAGCAAGTGACTTACTAAACTTCCTCGAAAAGCAGGCAGACGGAGCAAAGGCCGGTAACAAGGGCACACCAATGGCGAGAAATGCTGGACAATCATCGCTTTTAGGATTCGTAGGCACGCCGAACGTAATTATCGAAAAGGATGAAAAAATGGAAGTCATCAAATCAAAATTAAGTGATATGGACATCGATTCGATGAGTCCAAGAGACGCACTGCAAGCACTTTACGATCTGCAAAATTCTCTGGAGGTTGATGAATGAGCGCTCCAAAAAGAATAATGCAATTGGATGATTATACAATAGGACATATTGCTGCAGGTGAGGTTGTTGAAAGACCTGCGCAAGTAGTAAAAGAACTAATTGAAAATTCAATTGATGCTGGTTCTACACAAGTTTCTATAGATATTGAAAGGGGAGGATTTGACCTCATCAAAATTTCAGATAACGGTTCAGGAATCCATCCAGATGACCTTTCTCTATGTTTAGACAGACATGCTACTAGTAAACTGAAATCACAAAGCGACCTCGCTGAGATATACACTCTTGGATTTAGAGGTGAAGCCCTTGCGAGTATAGGCATGGTAAGTAAAATAACCGTTTCATCCCGAATAAAAGAAGGTGAAGGATTTGCAATATCTATGGATAATGGAATCAAGAATTCTGTTTTGCCAATTGGGATGGGTGAAGGAACGATAATCTCAGTAGAGAATTTATTTGCGAAGCAACCAGCAAGACTCGCATTCCAGCGAAGGCCTTCAACAGAAGTTAGCAGAGTAGTAGACATAGTAATTTCACATGCAGTATCGAACAAAGATGTAGGTTTTCGTTTAACAAATGATGACAAAATAATCCTCGATGTACCTGCGGTTTTAGAAATGGATGATCGGCTATACGACGTACTTGGCCATCAGGCAGGAAAAATGATACAATTATTTTCACCAAAGATTGACGAAGATGCTCCCGGTGAAGAAGAGTGGTCTGGTTGGATTTCAACACCTGACATTACAAGAGGAAAAGGCGACGATATTCATATTTTGATTAATTCAAGGCCGGTTGCAGCCCAACCTTTCTTGCAGACAATTAGAAGAGGATACAAAACGAGATTAATGCAGGGAAGACATCCTGTTGCTGTTTTGAATTTGGAAATCCCTCATCAGGAAGTTGACGTGAATGTACACCCAACAAAAAGTGAGGTGCGCCTAAAGAACTCCTGGAGGGTACTGGAAAGATTGGAAAGGGCTATTTCTCATACTCTTGAATCAACCCCAACAGAACCCGAATCCAGTGGAGGAATCACAGGCATAGTCTCATTATCAAATAATAATGAAATCAAACACAATACCAACAAACCGGCTTGGGCTACAACCGCTCAAATTTCATTATCCGGCGAAATTGCAAAGGAAGAAAAACAAAAGGTTCAACCAAGGCCGATTTCAACCTCTGAATTTTCTCAACAAACAATAACTGGGCAGAAACCCACAGCTCCTGCTTTATCGTCAGAAGAAAGACAATTGCACAGACATGCTGGTATGGATTCGGAAAATCCTGCAAATAGTAATCCAATCGGTCCTGTGATAAACGATTTACCAGAGATGGAACCATTGGCACAATTTGCGGATTCATATATTTTAGTTCAAACAAATGAGGAATTACTTCTGATTGACCAGCATGCACTTCATGAAAGGGTCAGATATGAAAGATTGAGACATAATGAAGAAATTTGGAAATCCCAACCAAGGATTAATTCAATTCCTCTTAATCTAGACGCAAGACAGCTATCAAGGCTTGAATCAAGAATAGAAGATTTTTCAAAGATAGGGTTTGAATTCAATAAGACAAGTTCAGGATATGAAATAACAAGCGCTCCTGCAATTTTTGCTGCAGAAAACCTTGAGCCATTCATTCATGACATAATCCTCGACATGAATGAGGATGGTGCGCCACTTGAGACTCTAGAACAAAGAAAGGACCATTTTGCATTCCTCAACGCATGTAGGGGAGCCGTGAAAGCAAACGAAAAATTGAACCTCGCACAAATGCGTAGACTATTGGACGATATGAGGCGAATCCCTAACCCTTGGGCGTGCGTTCATGGAAGACCTACTGCCATGAGAATCCCACTTAATTCATTAGACCATCACTTTGGAAGGCACGGATAAATTTCAATCCACAATCAAACCACAATTTTGCAATTGCTGAATGAAGGATGGCCAAGCAATTTCGTGTAAATTCTTACCTTCAATAGTAGCTCCACAAATAGAGGCCAATATCACCGCAGTCATCTGTATTCGATGGTCGCGATAAGTCTTCACTATTTGTTTTGGAGTAATTGGAGTCTGACCTCCAGGAATATGTAGGCCGTCCTCGGTTTCTTTACAGTTAATCGAGAACTGTTCAAGCATTTTTCTCGTACAGGTTATTCGGTTTGATTCCTTGAATGTGGCATGTTTTGCACCGCTAATAGTGCCCCCATCTGTTAGCGCAAGTATTGCTGCTAATGGTGTAATCAGGTCGTTAGAGTCTTTTAGGTTTAAATTGTTCAAATCATGACCTATCAAATCCTCATCTTTTGGTGGATTTTCTATGTCCAGTCCTGCGAGTTTACAAAAAGCAGTCATTGAAGGGTCAGGTGGGATCTTAACATCGGGACAGTTTACAACCCAGGGCAATCCGATTTCTTTTGCACCAGTTAATTTACATAAATCCCAAGTAAGATCTGAATGCTTTTGTGAAACTGATTTACCTGTTGTTACCAATTCGAAGCCATTAGTCCTCGGAGTCATCAACAAAATTGAAGATAAGTATTGGGATGAAATAGAAGTATCTATTGTAATTTTTTCAGAAATTACAGGGCCTTTGACCTTCATCGGCAAAAAATCATCACCCAATCTAGCGTAGTTAATTTTTAGAGATTCTAAAAGTGGTAAGGAGGTTCTTACTCGGAGGCTTGAGTCTCCATCAAAGGTTATCTCACCGTCACATGTTGCTACCTGTCCAATCAAAAAACGCAAGGCGGTTCCACTATTTTTACAGTCCAATGTATCGGTATTGAATTTCAATTCACCACCGCGCATAATTTTGTCTCGATATATCAGACCCAAATCAGACAAGCAATCTATCATAGCTTGTACATCTTTGCCAATTTCATGCATTTTAATTTCGGTAGGGTTAGAATCCATACTTGCCAATAACAACCATCGCATTGCATGGCTTTTTGATGGTGGCAATTTCAAACTACCAACAAGTTTACTCGGCTTGATAGAAATTGATTGAAGGGAATCATCAATTTTATCACCGCTCATAGAGAATCCCCCGATATATGTGCCAAATCCCCATTAGAAATGAATGGTTGTATGAGAGTATAATTCAAATGATTCAAACATCTCGAATGTAATATGGTCGAGGATAAGAGAGGTCGCCCATTTAGGGACCTTCGTATTTCTCTGACCGACAGATGCAACATGAGATGCAGATATTGCATGCCACGTGAGCATTTCTCTGGAGACCATCAATTTCTGGACAAGAGTGAAATTCTATCATATGAAGAAATTTCTTTCGTAGTCAAATCAATGTTGCCACTTGGATTAGAAAAAGTAAGATTGACAGGTGGAGAACCACTACTAAGAAGAGACATTGGAGAACTAATTAGCCAGCTACCAAATAAATTAGACATAGCACTTACAACCAATGGATTACTTTTGGGAGATAATGCCGAGATGTTGATGAATTCCGGATTGGATAGAGTTACGGTCTCACTAGATGCGATCGATGTGAAAACTTTCCAAGAAATGGGAGATACAAAGGAAAATCCAGAGAAGGTCCTAAATGGAATTCAATCTGCTTTGGATGTAGGATTACAAGTCAAGGTAAATACCGTAATAAGAAAGGGCATCAATGAGCACTCAGTGAATCAAATCTCCGAACATTTCGAAGGTACAGATGTAATAGTTCGATTCATCGAATTCATGGATGTGGGCGAAACTAATTCATGGGATTTGGAGGAGGTTTTCACAGGAGATGAAATGAGAAAATTGCTTTTGCCATTATCTCCAATAAGTGGCAACTACGAAGGAGAAGTTGCAAATCGGTATCAAAAAGGATCACAAGAATTAGGATTTATCGAAAGTGTATCCAAACCATTCTGCCACTCCTGTAATAGAGCAAGGCTATCTGCTGATGGCCAAATTTACACTTGTCTTTTTGCAAACAAAGGGAATGATTTGAAATCATTAATCCGAATGGGTGCAACGGAATCTGATATTCAAAACGCGATGAAGACAATTTGGAGTAATAGGGATGATGCCTACTCTGAAAATAGAGGAAAGGTAAGCCATTCAAAGGTAGAGATGTCTTACATTGGTGGTTAACTCTCGATTACAGGTAGTCTCAGTTTTCCAAGTACTGTATTACTGCCCGTATCTACTAATTCGAGAGTGTGGTGGCCAGTATTACAATCCAAATTCTGACAATTTATTACAAAATAATCTCCTTTTGTCACAGACCATCCTGCATCTCTATCATGGAATGAAATGTTTGCTCCAACCGTGCCATATACATCGGCGTCATCTGCAAATCCAGAGGAGTCGACTAATCTGCTTCCACTCATGTTTACAATCGACCACTTGATTTTTGCAGGGTCAAGAGACTGGTCAATACTTGTTATGGTTACAACGTGATATCCATTGGATAAACCTCTAACCGAGAATGACGCCTTAGGGTCATCTTTTTCTACGCTGTCAAAAGTACTTGACATCATTATGAAAACCATGCTTGAAAGTAACACAGTGATTGCAAGTAATAACACAGTAGCAATGACAGGGCTTACTGCTTCTTCGTCCCTGTGCATGTCTAATCCCATCACTTCGATACTATTGAATCAACCGCTAATTTTGGTTACCTAGTACTAATTTTTCTATCACACTATCCACAGCATACGTCTACAAGTGACAGCTCTCCAAATGATTCCTTTTGTCAGTCTGTTGAATAAAAGATTCAGAATAAAGTCGGGAAGCCTGAACATCAAACTACCTAATTTGAATGAAAATTTTGAATTTCTCATGACCTTACCCATTTGTTTTTTCCATCTCTTTTCATATTCATGCAAAGATGTGCCGTTTTGTAAATGTTCACAGATAACTTGTCCAGCAATCCTTCCTCCAATCATTGCTATAGTAATCCCGGCACCATTGGATGGAAGAACCATTCCAGCAGAATCTCCAACAATTAGGTAATTATCTTTGACGAAATTCTTGACAGTTCCAGACATTGGTAGCGAGCCCGCGCCTCTGAAAGTAATTTCGCCATCGTATTTCGAAACAAATTCATCTGTATATTGATTGAGGTTCTTTTTCTTGGAAAAGCTCCTTTGGATCCCAAGCCCTATGTTTGCTCCATCGCATTTCGGAAACATCCATGCGTAACCACCAGGAGCCATTGAACCAAAATGTAGTTCAACGGCGTCACCAAAATCACCATCCATTAACACAAATTTGACAGGTATTTTCAAGGATTTTTCATTCCAGTAATCCCTCCTAATTGGACCATTATGTCCAGCCGCATCTACAATTATTTTAGCTGAATATTTGTCGCCATTTTTCAAAAGAACATCATTACCAGATACCTTTTCAACCCTCGAATCGACAAGAAATGTTGCTCCAGATTTTTTTGCCATTTCTACTAAGTTTTCGTCATGAGCAACTCGATTTAGCATATATCCTTCAAAATCGAAAATTAAAGGTTTACCTGAAGGAGGTACGATGTGCATTTTGTCTACCTTACGAGATATAGCGTGTTCAGGAGTTTGGTACAAGTCATCAACATCTGGTACATCAGGACATAATCTCTTCATTTCTTCATTTGTTGGGACTAATTCTCCACATTGTAGAGGTGAGCCAATCGGGTCCCTCCCATCTATTACGAGGACATCCAATCCTCCTTCAGAAGCATACCTCGCTACTGTACTCCCTGCAGGGCCACCACCAATTACAATGACGTCTGCATCGAAATTTGTTGAAATTTCCATCACCTCAAGAATTCCTATCCCTAACCATTGATATAACAAAAGAAAGTAAGGTTTTTGCTTCACAATCATCGAAATTTTCGAGATAATTTTTTGCCCTTTGAAGGTGATTATTTACCAAAATTTCTGAGTAGTTCATGCTATCTCCAATATTCAATAATTCAATCAACCTGTCAAACTTGGTATCATCAAAATTTGTGATTATGTTAGCTAGTTCTTCTCTTTCTGGTCCGTGAAGAATAGTTAATGCATGTATTAGCGGTAAAGTCATTTTACCTTCGTACACGTCACTACCTCTATTTTTTCCAATTCGTTCGTCTCCTGTAATATCCAACAGGTCATCGACCAATTGGAAGGCAATCCCTAATTCCATTCCAAACTGGAATAATTTGTCACACTGTTTTGAATCAGAATTTGCGACCATCGCTGCTCCTTTCGCAGCGGCAGCAAATGGCCCTGCTGTTTTGCCCCTTACGATTTGTAAGTAGTCTTCTGGCGTTGTTGCCAAATTCAATACATGATCTATTTGCATGAATTCAGCACTCGCTATCTCGGCACAGCAATTTGCCATTACTCTAACAACATCTTCATCATATATGCCACCTAAGCCAAATCCTTGAACAAATAACCAATCACCGCCTATTATGGCTTTGGCTTGACCTACCAAAGAATGCATTGTAGGCCTGCCTCTCCGAACATCTGAATTATCATTTATGTCATCATGAACAAGTGTCGCAGTGTGGATTAACTCAAATGCCATAGATAGGGGCAAAATCTCCTCGAAATCTTCACCACCAGCAAGTTGGTACACGAGATAGGTAATTATCGGACGCAATCTTTTCCCGCCCGCTAGAAGGATCTCTCCAGAAACTTCTGCAACATGACCGTAAATTGATTTCTGTTCTTCGATTAATGACTCAAGATTTGCATTGATAATTACTCGAATTTCTTCGAGTTTATCCATTGCAACATCTGCGTCCATGCACCTTGCGACAAGGGTCGACTTCTTAATGAGTGGTTGACGCCCACAAACTGCTGGAGTAATCCGGCCGAGGTGATCCGTTGGAATCTAATAACAGGTTTGAGATACTTGTTGCTCCAGAAAATGGTGACGGTGTTCACAATCAAATCGTTAAGTTGCTATCGAACAAATCAGAAAATATTGAGCTTGAAGCAAAACATATCCCTCACATCGAATCTGCCATTTCACTTCTGAAACAAGGACATGGTGACCTTGTAGCAGTTTCTGGAAAATGGTGGTACGAAAACAAAGATTCCGAATTATCCGCAAAATTAGTTTTACCGCGTAGAGAACCAACGAGAGTATTGGTCGGCGAAAATAAACCTGAATATCTACCAAAATCAGCCATCATAATAGCTGATTCAGAGCTTGTCAAGAGACAATTGCTTAGATTTAGGAATGATTTGAAGATTTCACTTCCAAACGAAATCGAGAATTGTCCCGATAGAGATCTGGAATTAGTATCCCATTTAGAAAAAATGAGACTACAAGGTGAAATAGATAGCTATGTAACAACAAGATCACTATATTCATCTCTCGGAAGTAAATCAAGAAGGCACACGCTTGGACTACAGAAAAATAATGAAGAAAGAGCTCGTTTCATTCCAGTACCACTAGAAGGCTACACGATTTTGCTTACAAGACAAGATTTTCCTCATTCGAAATTAAATTCTATAATTGATGTTGGTGCTACACTTTCATTCAGATTAGAAATGACAATTTTAGACAACGTACCTCAAAACATGCATGATAAAGTTGGATTGTATATCGAACAAAGGAAGTTAGGTGCTCTATTGAGAGAGGCAAACAAAGCAGGCGATGAATTTGCGTTGAGAGAAATTTCGATTCACCAGAAGAAACATTCGGAAAATAAAACAAGAATTGAATTATTTCTTGAAACAATAAACAAAGATGGAACAGTTACTGCATCAGTTGATAGAGTATTTACAATCGAAGAAAGCCATTCTGCACTCGTAACCGCATTGAAAGACTGGACTCAAATGATTGAAATTTTAATGGAAAAACCGACTGAAGAAAAAAGAGGTCGGATGAAAGAAATCATGGATGTTTACATTCAATCCATGATAGAACAAAAGCGAATTAATGAAGACGAAATATTCGACTCAAAGTTAGATGAATCTGATTTTGAGTGACTAATCTTCACCTGTCAATTCTCTAATCCTCTGACGCGATTTTTCAATATTTTCAGGATCTCGATTTTCTCCTGCTAAAATTACATCATAGCCGTTATTATTCATTTCTCGGCTCAAACTAACTAATTCAATAGGTGGATTTGCATCAACGACTTCTGCAATTGATTCATCGATTTCTCTTGCTGAGGATTCCCATGAACCTGACATTTTCAGCAAGTCTTTTGCCATTCTTTCAATGATGTCAACAGCAGATGGGGGCCTGGCCAAGGCACCTTGTATTCGTGCTACTGAGTCCATATGCAATGTTCTCAATTCACCCAGTCTTGCTGCTGTAGCGAGAATTTGAGTAACCATTGTTTCCCTATCCCCGCCTTTGACTAATTTTTTGCGAGATTTCTCCAATTCTTTTAGAACTTCTGAGGAACCCGCAACAATGGCATCTTGAATTGAAGATACTTCATTAAGGATTTTTTGTACAGACTCGACCCTATCTTTCATCTCTTCTTCGAGTCTTATTTCCTCTCTTCTGAAATCTTGCTTAATCGAATTAACGATTCCTGCGGAGAGCGCAGTAGCCTCTTTTAGCGATGATTTTGCGGCCCTTTCATAACGCCCCATAACTCGGCCTCAACAACCGTTGTGAAGACAAGGGTTTCAATATGTTGACGCTTTTGTAAATTAGAGGTCTGAAATAGAAAAAATAGTGCGATAATCGCCATTTTTTTTCTCGTTGGAGGGTGCAACCTCAAATATGTAGAGTGAACGAATATCTCCGAGGTAGTTGTATGGGGGACAAAGGGACTCTACTTTCAGAACTCCATCAAGCAAGACTTGAGACGCTGAAAGAGATGTGCCTCAAACACGGAATCTCTCGTAATGGCCCAGTCGAAGTGATAAGAGCTAGACTGATTACAGAACTAATTTTAGACGAATGGGACCTATCTCCAGAAGGTCTTAATTCAATCATGAATAACCAAATGGGAGATATCCTTGCAGTTTATGGAGTAAAGAAGTCAGGTTCTATAAGAGAGCGTAAACAAAGGCTATATCTCCATCTGAATCATGATCCTAAACAGTTATCACCAGAAAAACTGGATGAACTATCCAGAGAAAAATTACACGAACTGTGTGTAAAGTTAGACCTACCACGGTCGGGAACCAAGCAAGCATTACTGCTGAGAGTTGCCGGTGTTTTAACCTCCCAAAATGGTTCATGGGGAGTAATCAAGAAAAGTCTAAGGAGACCAAGAGGGAAAGTAAAGGCGATTGCAATTCCTTCTCCTGATGACGAAATAGAAATGGCGGTTACTACTGAACCTAAGCCTTCTCCACAAATAATCGAAGAAGTTATTGAAATTCTTGATGAACCCATTGTCGAAGTTATTCAAACTCCTCCTGTGATTGAATACGAACCTGAAAAAGTAGATATTCCAGAACAAGTTTATGTTGAAACAATCAATCCTGAACCAGTTATGGAATATACTGAATCTGTAATGGAAATAGAAGCACGAATTGCTGAAGTAGATGCCCTGTGCAGAGAATTCTTGTTAGTTGGTTCGGTTCATGATATAGAAGATGTAGAAGCATTCATTTCAAGCCTCTCTAACCACGGAATTAACGTTGAGGACCCAAATGTTTCAAACTTTGTAAGAGGACGGTTGTCGGAATTAAATCTGGTCGCTATTGCTGAAAAAGAAGCAATTAATTCACTTCCTAATTCTTGGAGGGAGAGAGAAGCTCTTCGAAGGTTCGAGGAAGCAAGACAGGTTCTGCGAGATTCGCTTCCTGAAATTATTGCAGAACACTCTGGAGATATGGTCAAAGCAAGAGTGGCATTTGAAGACAAAGCAAGAAGCTTAGCACTCGATTTGAGACTACCTTCGGTATCAGGCAGATTACACGCTTTGTTTGACCTGCAGATTTCTTTAGACGAAGAAATTGCTTCAACAGATCCTAAGACCGCAAGAAGAACAAGGGTTGCAAGAATATTACAACACGGTGCTATTCATTTAACTTCAGAACAACGTTCGAGCTTGGATAGATTGGAAAGAAATATGGATGGTTTCGAGCAACTTGCAATTACAATATTTGAACGTTCAGAAGGAGTATACGGAGAGTCTCAACAAGCATTGATTATTAGATTCTTGGAAAAGAAAGGCTACAATGTAAACACTGCTGACCTTAGGCCTAGAGTTGTAGCAGCAGCAGGAATAATAGGAGCAGAGCTAGGATTTATTTCACCAGCAGACATTCCAAGGCTCGCTCCTGGAATCAAAGTTTCAGATACGGAAGTCGAATCAATAATTACCGATTTGAAGAGACTTGCACAGCAATTCAAACCTCAAAATGATGAACCTCAAGATGAAGAAGAAGAATTAGCGGAATCTGTTGCTGATGCTTCTGATAGAGTTTCCTCAATTAAGAGAAAAATCGACGGAGTTGATGACCTCCTTGCAAGGTTAAAGATTTCAAACAACTAACGTGTCGCATAGAATCCTTGGATTACTTTGGTCACAGTCTCGATATCTCTGATATCCCTTTGAAGTAAATCTGCAAGAATCTGTTCCCTTTGCTTAACATGCTGTTCAAATTGTGCAGGAGTGATACCTGCCGCAGAACAAATAGTTTCTCTCATCTTTGAAGGAATTCCTGTCTCTTCAATCCTATCTGTAGCAGCGTTATACTTCCAAATAGCGTTCAGCCTTGGTTTATCTCCTTCCATACCAGCAACCTCTGCAACCTCAGTTATCTTTCTAGCAGTTTTGCCATTAACGTACAACCTTGCTTGAATGATGATTAAATCCAGTCCTGTCAGCATAATTGGAGGTACATTCATTGGTGGATTGATCATCCTTGTAATTGTCTCCATAGCTGTATTTGCGTGCAGTGAACCGAATGAACCATCGTGTCCAGTGTTCATTGCGGTTAGCAATGTAGCGCATTCGCTGGATCTAACTTCACCCACAATTATTCGATCAGGCCTCATTCTGAGGCTGGATTTCAAACAATCATTCATGTCAACTTCTGGAGTACCATCTGGCCTTTCTCTTCTTGTCTCCATTCTTAGCCAGTGGTCGTGGTATACTTGCAATTCAGCAGTATCCTCTACTGTTAGTAATCTCTTGTGCCATGGTATGTACATACCAAGACAGTTCAGAGTTGTAGTTTTACCTGAACCTGTACCACCTGCAATTACGAAATTTGCAGGCCTGCTATCAAGACCCTCTATCCATACCCACATCATAGCTGCTAATCTTAGGTTAACTGTTCCAAACTTAATCAAATCAATCATAGTTAGAGGATCTTCTCTAAATTTACGTATTGTTAGAGTAGGGCCGTCAGGAGAAACAGGAGGTATCGTCCCGTTTACACGGCTTCCGTCTGGCAATCTTCCATCAAAGATAGGAACTAATCCGGGACCATCTCCCAGTGGCACTGAGGTAAATGCAGCAATATTTTTGGCAATTTCAAGCCCTTGTTGGTCATCTACCCATACATTTGTTCTACACATGCCAAAGTCCCTGTGAGCTACTTTTACGCATTGTGTTCCTCCATTGTACATCACTTCTTCCAGATTATCATCTTCAAGAAGCGCCGCCAAATTTCCGTAAGGATTTGGTTCTACTCCGCCATCTACGTGGTACATCGGTGAAGGATGATTACCTTCCATGTACACCGTTACTCTTCCATATTGTGCCAAAATGTCTTGCATTTACTTAACCTCCTATTACTAATACACCTACGTGATAAATTGACATTGATACAGCCATCCATAGTGGAGCCCACCAAAGGGCTGCTCGTAATCGGCCTAGCATTCTTCCACTAACTCCTATTGCGACAAGAGAAGCGGCACCAAAGAACATGGTGAAAGATGAATTAAACGATTCAAGTTGGAAACCTTGACTTCTCGGTGCGAAAAGACCAACGATAAACGCGATCAAAAATGGTAATCCTATAGAAACAAACAAAATAATTAGGATGGATCTTCCCATTAAATCAGATTCTCTACGATTCATCAAATCGTTTAGTCTTTCATAATCTCTTGACATGTCTGCTAGTATGTTTTGAAGAGGTGCATCTTGTTCTATAGCAGTGGACATAAGGTGCATTACCCTCTGAACTTGGGGTGAACGTGACTTCGTAGCAAAGTTTGCTAATGCGGAATCAAAAGATGATGCATGGCTTTCTTCTAGGGTTTCACGAAGTAACTTTCCAAGCATGCCCGTATTTCGGTCTGCTTCTGCCATCATTGCCTGCTGTAATCCAAGACCCGCACCCAATGAATCGGATAATGCTTCGAGCATTGCAGGAAGGTCATTCTCGATATTTCTCCTTCTTGACCTCTCTAACATTGGAGGGACTCCTCCGATAGCACAAGCGATGCTCATCGTGATTAAAAATAATAAAAATGGCTCATTTCTGAACATTTCAAGAATTTCAAACAGCATTAATATCACAACCCCGGGTCCTTTGTATGTGCTTTCAGACCAATTAATGCCATACCTGCTACTGTCAAAAATAACCCTGCATTAACAATGCTCATGATTAATCCCTGGTCGAAACTGCCGAACAACTCTTCAGCGCCTTCCATCAACTGAGGAGCTATTCCCAAAATGGAAAGAATAATCGGGCCAATCATACCAATTGAAAGGAGTGTTTCTGGAACACCGCCTAATTCTTCGATATATTCCTTGACCTTTTCAGTTCTTGATTCTTCCATTCTCTCTCCTTGTTTTCGGAGGGTGTCAATTATGTCAGTATTTTGAGTGATATTATTGATCATGGTGTTAATCAATCTCTTGTATCCATCTGTTTCTGATTTCTTTAGAATTGAGCGAAGTTCTCTTTCGAGAGGTGTTCCCTTGTTAATTCCCTTCATCAATTCAGCAAAATCTTTGGAAATAATACCGTATCCACCTTGTGATATTGAATGTATAGCGGCTTCCAATCCAACTCCTGAGCCTAGGAGAACACTAAGGGTTCTTATCACATACAATACTTCTTTAGACTCATCTAATGAGCGCAATCAATCACCTCAACGGATATCTTCAATGAATTCAAACTTATACAATCCTTCAGTACCATCATATGACATTTTACTGAAAACTGTCTTGACATCTCTCTCCTCAAAAGGATCGTGGATGTATGGCTGACCTGCCCTGAACATCTTGAGTACTTTCTTGTAGTCCTCTAAGTTCATTTCTCCTCTGACTGTGTATACTGCTGATTCAGCACCTTCATCGACTAAATCATCACCTTCGCCGCCGTGTAGAACTGTTCTTGTCATTCTTCGTGCTATAGCAACCGAAATATCGGCGTTAGGAAGCCTAACCCAATCCGAACTTGATGTACCACTCGCTGGTCGAATGAAGAAATCTGTACCTGCCATTTGCTCACCTTAACCCAGCGAGGAAGAGACAAGGACTTGAACGTGTTGGTCGATATTATTCTGTAATTTTGAACCACCCAAACCTGGGCTCGTGAATCTCACCATCATCAGATAAGTCATCAAGAGCACTTTCAGCAGAGTCTCTATCAAAACCTCTTGCAGCTGCGTTGTTTAGTATACTATCAAAATCAACGCCTTCGCCTTTATCTAACCTTTTGATTAAATCAAGTATTGTTTGATTTATTTCTCCGCCTTCAGATTCTTCATCGGCATTAACTCCATCTTGTGATTCAACAGATAAACTCTGTTGATTATCTGAGGAAACTGGCGCTGTTATCGTAATCGCTTTATCCTCTGCGATGTCTAATGTCTGTAAGATATTCAACCTGTAAGATTCTATGTCTATTTCTCCATAGTGTTCACTTGCCAACAAGATACCTTCAATCATATTTTCAGGCACGCCTGCTGTGGAAAGGCCATCTATTGATTTCTCCGAGTTAACTGATTTTTCATGAGCATCAATTCTACCTAACATGCTCCTTGCGGCTTTGATTAACCATTGGCGATATGCAGTTCTTGAGATAACAGCTGCCTCTTCTGGCCTCAGACTTGTGAATACGGCTCCCTCATCATTTTGGAAATACCTTGCCTTTGCTGTCATCATTAACATAATTGTTTCACCATCATCAATTCTTTGAGATAATTGGATAATTAATTCCCTCATAGATTCCGCTGCATAATCTCCTACAGAGAAATAGTGTAATCCTGATGGATCTCTTAATTGCCCTTGCCATATAGTAGCACCATTTGCTGTCTCTCTTGGTTCTAATCTCTCAATCAATCCGGCAACGATAACTCTGTTTACTTTAGCTCCCAATTTTGTTATCAAGAATAATGGGTCATATTCACCTGAACCTTGTTGATGCAAGGTTGATTCCCCAAATTCTGATGCTAACAAAGGTAAAGCTGGCTGTCTTCTAATTCTTGCTTGCATCAGTTTAGCCCCCATCTTGCTCTAATTTCAGTCGCTTCCATTACAGAATCCAACTCAACAATCGATGCTGAATCAGATAACAGCATCGCACCTTGTTCGTCTACAATCGTTCGACCGCTGGCAGATAACTCTCTTCCAAGTACTTTTTCTCGGAGTAATTGTATGAATTCCATAGAACCATTATCAGAAATTGCATTTTTTATTTGTTCCATCGACATTTCCATAATTCCTTCTGAAGAATCTTTATTCAAAATCAATGAAATTGTGGAAATCCCGTCATCTAGTACTAATCTGAATCTTAAATCTTGAACTCCATCTTGAGCCCCATGCGTTGCACATTCACCGTCTCTTAGGACTCTCCTGCAATCGGTACATCTCGAGATGATACCCGAATCCTCTCTAACAGAAACGACCGTTCCTCTTGTAGAAATTCCCACTCTGCTTGCGCCAGTTGTTAAATCAGATAGTTGGACCTCAACCAAATTATTGCTCAAGTCGATATCTGAACCCCATGGAGCGCCTGCTAGAACTTCGATTTGGTTAGAATTATCAATAGTAACATCAGGAATTCCTTGCCATGCTCTGACTCTTGCACCCTTGACTCTCACAACCACCGGCATTTCCTCAAAATCAAAAGGTGGTTCTGTCCAGATTGAACATCGACATTTTCCTGTTGGGTCTGCTATATCTCCAGACCAAACGCTTTTCGATTCACCCTCTGACCCGGTAAAATCTCTTTTTACCATCTTTTGTATCTCGAAAACTATGTCAACATCTCTGGAACCATCTCTGAGGTCCTCGATTTTAGATACTGATTGAGCATTCAGTTCTTCTGCGGACGAGAAATTTGCATCGTGGAATATTTCAATTCTTGAAGAACTACCAATATTGATTTCAGGTGTGTCTCTGAACACTCTTACCTGAGCATTTTCGATTTTTACTAAGGTTCCAACTTCGTGTGTAAATGGCTCCCATGATAGGAATCCAATTGTTCCACTCTCGTCAGCAATTCGCCCTCTTACGACATCTATAGAACCAGAGCCGTCTTTACGATGAATAACATCTTCTCGAGAAACAAGAACCCTTCCAACGATGCTTACTGTTCCATCAGATTTAATGGAGGAGATATCAACTGGTTCCCCTGGAGTTACTACCGTTCTGACTCCTTCTTTTAGAACGGCGATCCTGCTTGACTGATTTATATTTAGACTCATCTTACCCTGATATTCATTCACTGAAACTCCTTCTAACCTAACTACAGAACCAGGCATCAAGTTTGGGTTGTTACCCCAATCTTTGTATTCCCATCGATTCTTTGTGGCTCCAGTTTCATTCCATGGTTGATCTTCAAGCAAGCCATAAGGTACGACTTTCTCTTCACCACGCACCATTGTTGTGCGTGGATTGTGAGTAATAATCTGAACTTCAACCTCCACATTACGGTCATCTGCTGACAGATCGGTTAGTAATTCTACTTTCTTCGCTGGTTGTGTTTGTTTCTGACCAGAACTTTGACTCTGTGTTGTTGGAGCAACTCCAGTTTCTGTCTGGAATCTTCTCAATACCGAGCGTATTGCGTCCTCAGGAGGTATCAAGAAATCCTTTTCATATCTTGCAAAGGCTTCAGCCACTTTAACAGGGTCAGCTTCGGGAACCTGTTTTATGACTTCTGAGACGTGTGCGTCATAATTATCTGACACAACTTCCACCTCTAGAGAATAAATTCGTTCTTTTACCCGTCAAAGACGGGTATTCTGGCTCTTGTGCGGTTTGGTTTAGTTTTTTGTTGGGCACTGCCTTTCACCTCCGGGACATCGCAACTCATGGAGACGGTTCTTGAAGATGTCTGCAACACTTTCCAAAAATTAAAAGTGAAATTAAGCAGGATTTATTCTCAACCCATCCATTAGGAGCACATCCGGAACATGCATTGAACCAGTACTGTATGAACCTTTGCGAATTTTTGAAGAACCTAAAATTACATTTCCTGAAAGAGCCTTCGCCATATTGCCAGAAAATCCTGCTTGAGATAGTGCACCTTGTATTTCTCCGTTTACAACCTTGAGAATTGTGGAAGTAGTTACCGAGAAATCTCCGCTAGTCGGATTAGCAGTGTGTGCGCCCATCACGCTGTGAACAATGTATCCTTGTTCCATCTCTTCTACCAACTTTTCACGTGAAAACGTCTGTGAATTCGAGCTTAGAATCAAATCACTACAACCACAAACTGGAGGAGAAGTGTGGCCACCTCTAACTGCAGAACCAGTGGTTGCGGCTGACTCAACTTTGCCTTCATGCATCATTTTAGCAGCGTCCCTGGTAGACCATAGTTCTCCTTGCAATCGTCCAGATTCAACTATCGTTTGAGTCATGCTGGGTACACCCTCTGCGTCTCTTGAACCAGAGGACATGCCACCCTCCATTAATCCATCATCGACTAAAGTTAGATGCTCAGCCATTACATTTTGACCCATTTTTCCAGACCAAAATGATTCTCCACGTGCAAGTTTTTCTCCACTTATAGCACTCGGGACTACCACTGAAAATAGAGGAGAGAAACCATCACTGGTCATTAATACAGGACAATCCTCGGTATCGCCTCCTTTAATTTTGTCACGTGTCACTTGGGCCCAGTGCACTGCTTTATCAACGCTAGAAGTGATTTCAGTTAGCATCTGTCGTGAGGATTCACCTTCGTAAGAGGATGTCAAATCATCATCCTCATCGATAGAAACGTGTATTCCAATCCCGTGTGAGGTATGGATACCGCCATCTTCTATCCCGTTACTAGTAACAATCACATCAGCTCCAGCGCCAATACCTATTCCACCACCTACTGCGACAGCTCTCTCATCCAATTCAGTAACCCTTTCAATTACAAAATCTCCTTGCGAAAGTAAATCCTCTGGACCTAAATCAAGAATTTTCTTGTCCAGCATCCCACCGACTTTACTTGCGGAGCGATTTGTTGGCAATTCAAAACCTTCGATACTAGGCGACATCTTTGCTATACTAAGAGCTTGTTCGATGGCGTGGCCTGCAGAATTAGGGTCAACAAGATGGGCATAACCGTATCTTCCATCCTGAACTAATCTGATTCCAAATCCTCCGTCTCCTCCGCCCGATGCCATTGAAATTTTACCAGCTTCGATATCCAATGAATGGCCATATCCTTGAGTAGCGTATATTTCCCATTGAGAAACGCCAAGCGTTTCGCATGTTTTACCAATCTGTTCAGCTGAACTGAATAACCTCTCAACCGCGTCATCGGGAATCAAAATCATCCCACCAACGCTTCACTTATTCGCATTAATGGACCACCATCGCCAACTGGAACCGTTTGTCCCTTGCCACAGAATCCAGGTGAGCCAAGATAAGCATCCTTGGTTAATCCATCAACGTTTTTCAAAATCTCCAACGTCATTCCAGAAACGCTTACGTCTTTTACAGGTCGAGATAAACTTCCATTCTCGATAATCCATGCTTCTTGTGCTGCGAATTGGAATGATCCTCTTCCAGTATCCACTTGTCCACCTCTGCTACCACAGGCATATACTCCAAAATCAATGTCTTCAATTAATTCGTCCAGGTCCTTGTGAGTACCTCCCTGGATAACAGTGTTCGACATTCTTACTAGCGGGTGATGTAGGCCGTCCTGGGCTCTTGCACCACCGTTTGGGTCAAGGTTGTACTTGTGGGCTGTTTCCCTATGATTGAGATATTCTGTCAAAACTCCGTTTACTATCAGATTTTTAGGCCTAGTATCAACACCTTCATCGTCTATTGGGTAGCAACCATAGCCTCCTCTCATTGTTGGATCGTCAACTACAGTACAAATCTCAGAACCAATTTGTTGTCCAAGCCTCCCTTCAAGACAAGAATCTCCTGCTGCTACTAAATCTGCTTCACACGGGTGGCCGAGGGCTTCGTGAATGTAAACTCCGGTCAAGTCCCTATCTGCTACAAGAGGAATCTTACCTGAAGGTGCTCTTTCAGCACCCAATAACCTCAATGCGGAAATCCTTGCATTTTCACCCATGCCACCGAGGTCACATTCTTCGATGATTTCAAGACCTCCTTCACCACCATGCCTCATTCTATAGGAGACGACGCCGGATTCATCTCTTGCTGTTACCATGCCGTGAATTAGACTTCTTTGGAAAGACCAAACCCTATTCATTCCCTCACTGGTAATTAACTCGGTGTGGATGTGTTCATCTGACCAACCAGTAGAAGTTGAGACTATTGATTTGTGGTCTTTAGCCTCGTTATCAATTGCCAACATTAAATCGATTCTTGTCTGCAATTCAGTATCTCTAACGTCTTTTTTACTCTTCCAGTGAATTTCATCTTCAATTATCGGCACTTCAGCGAGACCAACTGGGCTTTGATTATTTGGCCGTCTCGAAGCAACTGCTTTTGCTAATTTAACAGTAGATTCAACTTGTGATTCTATCGAATTAAAATCACTAGTTGAGTGAACGCCCCATGCTCC
Source organism: Methanobacteriota archaeon (assembly GCA_038130705.1). Lineage (GTDB taxonomy): Archaea > Thermoplasmatota > Poseidoniia > Poseidoniales > Poseidoniaceae > MGIIa-K1. The sequence continues at coordinate 49,475 of JAYPOA010000001.1, forward strand.
ATCGGCAAGAATCCTCATAGTAAGGCCAACTTCTTGTCCCGGTATTGCCCTCTCTAGTTTGCCGTCTTTTAGTGAGACTGAGTTTGTAGTCTCGCTAACTAACCTAAGTTCTGCATATTCTGCTCCAAGAGTCATTGCAGAATCAATTGTTCTTCTAGCAATTGCTTCGTCTAATATCCTACCCGTGTTGCGAGATAAGGAATCTGTTTTTGTAGCGACCACCATGAAATAACGCAGGAACAAGACCCCTTTGATGCTTTCTAATTTTAGCGTAAATCAGAGGTGAGAACATGGCCAATTGCTGCATTTTCATCTTCACCATTGTCGATTCCTAATCTCTTTGCGTCGAATATCTCCAAACTTGGGCGGTCATCAAGTATTGTGAAATTCATTTTCGCAGCATGAGAGGTAAAATCCTCCTCTGAGGCATTGCAAGATAAATCCACAATGTAGCCATACTTTTCTCCGACAATGATTCCAGCTCTAGAAAAGCTCGCTGAGATATGGTGAGTGCCAGATAATAATCTCATGAACTCACCATCGATAGAGTTTGACTTCATCTTATTTCTTTCATTATTCCTAATCATAAGGTCGTAGGCAGTCCAAGCATGGATTTCACTAGCTAAAACAATGCCCGAAATCAGGGCCCACTGTTCAGAATATCGATTCTTAATCCATGAATTTACCAAATCACGAGGATTTTCGCACGGGCTTTCAAATTCAACCCTTCTACAAGGAAATATTTCGTCGCCCATGACCGTTGGAGGAGGTTCATATCTTCAATCCTGACGCTCTCCTGGCAATGGTTCATCATCTATCCTTGATTTTGGTTCTTTTTCAGACACTATCTGATTTTTTACGGCTTCCATTATATTGTTTACAAGTACAGGGCCCCAGCCTCGTTTTGATTTTAATTTGTCAAGTTCTTTCGCGCTTATTTGTGAGAGGTCCTTTGGAGTTCTTATTCCCATTTCAGAGAGAGTTCTAGCTCTACTTCTTCCAACATTTCTGAGCTGAACCAATTGTAATAGGTCCTCTTTACAACCGGCTCTTACTCTCATCCGTACCAAGTCTAACTTACCAACTAAATCTGCTACAAATCCAAGATGTTCTTGAGCAAAAACATCATCCATTCGTAAAATTTCTCTCGCCGCCAATAACAACCACTGCATTAGATCAGTTCGGGTGTAAACATCACCCGGACTGACTCCAAGTTTCTTTTCTATGTGGCGAAGGTCTTCTTCCTCATACCATAATTCGGTACACCATGCGCTCTTAACAAATGACATTGCCCTTTCGTCTATTGGACTCTCTATCAATAGTTCATCTTCTACTATTGCGGCCTTTTGTCTCAAATCACTTCCAAACTCTAATTCGCTTGATTTAGCCCAGAGGTTAAGAAAATCTGGTGTAGCTGTAACTAAGTGACACAAACCAAATTCCGTGACAGGTAAGTTATTCCTTACTAACCTCCTTACAGCTCTACGAAGGCCATCTATCAGGATATCTGCTGAAAGTGGATCGAGGTATAACTGGGCGACTCTCTCTCCCATTGGAGTTGCAGAATAAACAGTATCAAGGGATTCCACATTTTGAAACACTTCTGTAGCATTATATGTTGTTGCTTTCCTAAAACCGAAGGTCGCCTCAATTGGTTCACGCGACTTTTTCGAGGACAATGATACCCCCGATGCTTGAGTTGCTACATCAACCCAGGAAGGTACTTCATCATCCCAAGTTTCTACAACGGTTCCTGTGTTAGTCCTGCGAATAAATCGTTTTTCAACCAACCACTGAAGCATGTTGTCTATGTTTTCCTGTAGGTATGAATTAGGTTGGGAATACCCTAAGAAAGTTTCAGAGAAGAATTCTCCAATTTCTTTTCTTGAATTTAGACCACCCGTAGCGATTGATGATAGTAAATGGAATCTAAGTGCAGGCTCAGCTGCTAATTTGGAATTAATATCCTCCACGGGACCGTGAATGTACATATCAGATATCTGGTCTGCTATTTCCTTAGGGTCTCCTCCTTTACAAAGTAGCCATGCTTCTCCTTTTTTATCAAAACGAGGGCGTCCAGCTCTACCCATCATTTGCCTCACTTCCATAACTGGAAGATACTTACTCATTCCATCCTCGTAACGTTTCAAATCTCTAATCAGTACTCGACGTGCTGGAAGATTTACTCCTGCCGCCAATGTAGGAGTTGCGCATAAACAATAGAGCAACTTGTCTTTGAAACCTTCTTCGATTATCTTCCTTTGTGTTGACCTGAGACCTGCGTGATGGAAAGCAACGCCTCCTTTCACACACTCTGCAAGTTTATCGCCCATAGTTGAATTAGACAAGTTGGATAACTTATCTGATAATTTTTTCAAAATCTCTAGTTTTTCAGGATCGTCCTTTGCTAATTTTTTTTGCATCCTTCCACCTAACTTGAATGCCTCTGATTCTGAGTTCCTTCTCGTAGCCACGAATACTAAGAGTTGCCCTTGCTCTTTGATAACATCATCCAAGACGGGCCAAGCGATATGCGATTTTGGCCCAATCAAGGTCCGAGGCGGATTTAACCCTGTATCTGAAATAAGCTCACTTTTCTGGATTGCTCTCGGCTCCAGATTTAACTCCGCTAACGTTGAATATTCCAAACTTACAGGTCTCCACTGAGATACTATCAAATCAGATTCTAGCCAATCAGCCAATTCTTGAGAATTACCTACCGTTGCGGATAACGTGATTATTTGTGCTTCAGGAACTAAGTGCCTAATTCTTGCAAGGTTTATTTCCATTGTAGGGCCCCTTGTTGAATCATTCAAAAGGTGGAATTCATCAGCAACGATGATTGATACCTTTCGCAAAACCCCTTTATTTTGCCTCATTAGAGAGTCTAATTTTTCACTGGTACACACCAAAATGTCACAGTCTTCAATGTTACTAACTTCATTTCTGTTATCCCCGATTCCTAAGCCTATCTTAAGTCCAAGAGCGCTTCCCAATTCGGTTAATTCTTGTTGCTTTTCAGATGCAAGAGCCTTTAGAGGAACGATATATATCGCCCTAGTTCCTTTTTCTGAAACGAGTAATTTTTGACAAATACCAATGTATGAAACTAAGGTTTTTCCGCTCGCAGTCGGAATACAAACCATCGTGTTATTTCCTGAAAGGATTGAAGGCATCGCCTTTGCTTGAGGGGGATGAAGTTTTTCAATTCCCCATTTTTCTTGAATAAATTTTGCTAAATCAATGGACAAACCGAGTTTGGAAATATCCCTCTCGAATTCACCCATGATTATCATTCATGGGTCAATAGTCCAAAAGGTAACCGATTAATCATCCGACACCCTCAAGGTCTATCAGTGATGACAAGCCCAACATGGGACCCGAAGATAGTGTGGTTGAACAAAGACTTTCTGTGTTTGATGATGAACCTGATTTGAATGACTGGTTTGAAGTTATTTGTGGTTCACTCATGTCGGTTATTGGTGTATTCCAGCTCGTATCCCCAGGTGATTTAGTAGACCCTGATGTAATGAGATGGTTCGCTGCTTCCGTAGCGGTTGTTGGAGTAGTTTGGGCGGCGCACGGTCTGAAAGATATGGCAATCAAAGAAGTTCGAAAATCAATAGTTCTACTAGAAATGGGTGGTAAACAGGGAACTATCGATTTCGGTCTAATTCGCGACGTAATTCTAAACCCTGAAGCATATACAGAATTCCTCGTAAAAGAGTACCAATCTGCTTACGAAGATGGGGTAATAACTGATGAGGAACTTGAAGAATTAAACGCTATCCAAAAGGCTCTTGGAATATCTGATGCCGAGGCGGCGAAAATCTCTGTTGAAGCTGCAATAAAATCTGCTTTAGACGATGGAAAGATCACAGATGATGAAAAGGAAATGATTGCAAAGGCCGCTGAGGGTCTATCAAAGGCTAAGAAAGAAAAAGTAATGAAGGCTTTAGAAGATGGCAATATTTCAGAAGAAGTGACAAAAATATTGGAAAACCTGAACATTTAATCATTCCATTTGTTATCTGAAAGAACGTTATCTAGCGCCCTTTTTGCGCCACGTCTGCGATTATTTTCGTAGTACACACCGCCTGCTATCAAAAATAAACCTGAAATTAACCATACTATCTGATATGGAATAAAGGATTCTACTGGCTGGACTGATTCTGATGCATAAAGAAATTCATGATTAATGTCATAACCTAATTTTATTCTAAATTCTAAATCGTCAACTTCACCGTCTAACATAGTTATTGAAATCAAACTGGGGTAAAGGTTTTCTTGCATTAATCTCCACCTTCCTTCCGGTATATCTGCAGGCCTTGTACCCCAAGCGGGGTCTTGTATTGAGCCCAAACTTGCTGAATTTACCATCTCTGCCTCGAAATGAACAACATTTGAAGATGGTAATTCATCCACTACAAGCAATGATTCCAGAATCAGCAGGTCGAGTATTATCGTCCTTGCAGCAAGTAGTATGAAATTTCTTGAATGAGGATCTAAAAGGTCGTCATTTGGATTTATGCCCACCTTATCTATTACTTTTGAAAATATCAGATTTTCAATATTTAATTCATAAAGCTCAGGGATATGTAGTTGCCATCGTCCATCATCCAATGGCCAAGCAGAATCTGCTTGGAGATAAAGTGACAATATATCACCATCTAACATACCGAAGGTTGCTCCAACGTGAAGAGCTCTTGAGGATGCAGGAGTACCCGGGTGAGATGCATGCCAAAGTTGCTCCAGCCTCTCATCTATCAACTCTGAGAGATTTTTCTCATCGCCGCCCTGAAATTCATCAAATGTCGTCATCAGTGGTGAAATTATCCCCGATAGGAACAAGATTAGTACCCCGGGAGCAAAAACTGCATACTTCAAGGTAGTTGAGGTCGTTTCTAATCTAATGTGTATCGTTAAACCAATAATCACTGAGAGGGATATCACGAAATATGAAAACACAGATGTTGAACTGAGTGGTTCTGCTCCAAAATCTGATGCTTTCATTCCATAACCTTCCCATTCCCATGATGAGTATGTAAACTGCTCAGGGCTGGTTGGACCAAGCCCCTCGAATGCAATCATTCCAATCCATTCATATGGTTGGAAAGAATTTAATTTCCCACCGATGCAAAGGTCATACTCTCCAACAGGTAATGCTCTCCATTGCCAAGTTATTCTTGTTTCACCGTTTTCAGATATGGTTTCCATTTCTGGCTCTGGAGCCAATCTTCTATCTGGCAAAATCAAATCCGGCCTACCATGATTCTGTTCAATTTCTGCTGGCACTACTTCCCAAATAAATGAAATCCGCAGAATTTCATGATTTTCAACCTCGAAAGTCCAGCAGTCTCTATCATCATCCACGAGAGCACCGTAATGCATTATATCTAATTCAGTTTGAACCGGAGAGCCGTCAGAAGAGGGTTCGTCAATGTCTCTTTCTTCGATGTTATCTGACCAAATAATGTCCAAGAACATGTAAGAATAGCCCCGCAAATTCAATTCCCAAGTCCCAGGGCGGTCGATCTGGAACTCCAATAGAATCTTAATTTCTTCATCTGGCCAAAGTAATCTATCACCTCCATGGTTGATAGGTTCATTCTCTATTCGAAATGGAGCATTATTTGTCTGACCAAATTCAGAATTTCCATCAAATTCTATTGTTGTAATAGATTCTGCAATGATTATCGAAACCTTAAGGTCCGGTTTTGAGATTCCAAAAATATCGTCTGTAAAACGTAAGTCTACCTGCAGTTCCTCGATTACGTCGGGGATTAATGCAATATCAGCCTGAGACGGCATCATTGGTAGTTCAACTAAAAAATATTCAGGAGACACTGGGCTTGCAGAATTAACTGTCTTGCTTATGCTTTCATCACCAACATGGAACTCAGTGAGCATACAGGAATCATAATCATCGCAGGAAAACCATAGTTGACCACCGTTTTCTTCTGAATCGATTGCAGCAGATGATAATGGAAAAAGTAAATTCGCGAGGAGTATTGTTAGGATAAACCTCCTCATGGTAATTCGTAGAATCGCTTACTAATCACTATACCGACTATATGCGAATGTCGAGTAATATTGTTTTACAAGACCTGCACATGTACTTTTTCTTTCCTGGCTTTTGACGAGGATATTCCTTACCGCAGTCTTCACATTTTAATATCCAATTCGCATTTTTCCTTCTAAGAAATTCTGTAAAATCTTTGCCCATTGATTTTGATTTTTGACTCGGCCACATATTTTCTAAGGTTTTGAACAATTTGTCGTGAGCAAGATAACCGAGAGCGTGTACATATTCATGATGTAAAACCCATGCCGCGTAAGCTTTCCATTCCTCGTTTAGCAATTGTGGATGGAGGTCGATGACATCTACCTCAGAAGGGTATTTTGGAACTCTAACACCTTTTTTCCATCTCGTGACACCATGTCTTTGAGTTGCATTTTTACGTAATACTCCAATACTAATTTTTGATAATTCAGTAAGTTGCTGGTCTTCCCAAAGTTCCATTGTAGACATAACTTCTAGCACGATTTCCTTGATTTCTTCTATTTGTTCAAGTTGAATTTTGTTGGGTTTTGGCATCAAGACCACCGATGATAGGCGGGATGCCCCTCTTTAACAGCAACAAAAAGTCCAGATCCTGTTGCGCAAATTTTACCTTCTGCGGTAAGAGTCATACTTACTTTTGCTCTATCATCTTGTAAATCGTCTATTTCTGCTAAAATGTGAAGTTCAGCTCCTGCAGGGGTTGGTCTTCGTAATGAAATTGAATAATTTGCAGTCACAGTACATGGTGGCTCATTTGCCCCGTCTTTGTCCATCAAAGCGATAGCGGCTGCCCAATTTCCGTGGCAATCCATCAAAGAGCCGATAATTCCGCCATTTATCATCCCTGGAAATGCTTGGTGTTCATCTGACGGAGTAAAATATAACTCAAGACCGTTTTCACAACGATGAGAATCTATTCGCAGGCCTTTCTCATTTGCGGGCCCGCATCCGAAACATATCGAGCTTGGAGCATATTGCCTTTGCACTCCGACTTCCATAGTTGTGCCTGAACAAGACAGTTGATTTGCTTACCTAATGCCAGCACCTTGATGTCCTAATTCTCGATGGCAATTCATGGCCGGGGAGAAGAAGCGAGTCAGAGTCGCTCACGAACTACCTAAAACCAGGAGATTGGCCATAAAAAAAGCCCTTGAAGAACATGAATCTGAAGGCAGACCAGAATGGGACAGGTCTTCTGATTGGGGCGAGATTAGATATCTCAGGAAAAGAATTCGACCTGGTGAGATGCGAACAATCATGATGCCACTATTAGATGTTGAAATGGGTGATTCATGGCCAATCCCAGTGACTATCTTCCACGGTAAAAGACCGGGACCTGTTGTCACAATAATCGGCGGGACTCATGGAGACGAACTAACTGGGCCAAGTGCTTGTACAAACTTGCTCTCGTCAAAATTTACGGAAACTGAAGGAGCTCTAGACCCATCATTTATGGCAGGAACTGTTAGGATTATTCCAGTTCTGAATTTACCGGGTTATCGAGAAAAATCTAGATATTTTCCCGACGGTAGAGATTTGAATAGGGCATTTCCAGGAACCTCGAAAGGTAGCACAACATCTAGAGTGGCAAGGAAAATAAGAAAGAAAATAATTGAAGGTTCTGACATCATTATCGACTTACATAGCGCAGCAGAAGGGCGCTCCAATATGCCTCAAATTAGGGCCGATCTCACACATCCAGAATCACATCTTCTTGCAAAAGCATTCGGAATTGAGGTTATATTGGATAGCCGTCCTCCAAAAGGTAGCTTACGCAGGTATGCAAACGAAGTTGATATTGCGGCAGTAACATATGAAGGAGGAGGAGCAAATTTACTGGACCAAACTGCAGTAAAGGTTGCATTGCATGGTTGTTTGAATGTTTTAAGAGCCTTGAAAGTCATTCCAAAGAATCCTGTCAGACCCAGATTCAGACTTAATGCCGGAGGTTCTACTTGGCTCAGAGCTGGCGAGGGAGGATTATTAGACATGTTCATCAAACCGGGAAGTGTTGTAGAAAAGGGTGATGTAATTGCAACAATTTCTGACCCAGGCACCCCTGGATTAAACGTCGATATTGTTGCTCCCGAAGATGGATTGATTATTTGCGCTGCAACAAACCCGTTCGTAACCGCTGGCACTCCCGTTGGACATATCTTGCCAGTTACGAAGCATCTAGAATTATTAAAGTCACAAGTTGATGATAGAGGAGTACTTATCGTAAATGGTAGTCAAGCCGAAGAAATTTGGCGAGACCATGATGATGAAATGGTCGAAATCGATGTAGAGGGCGAGTGGTTAGGCGGTTCAGTTGATGCAGAATGGAACAAAATTAACGCCGATGAAACCGAGCAAGGAGAGGCTTAATTTCCATTAAATTGGTCTATTGCTTGTTGAACTTCTTCATCGTCCATGTTCCTTGGTTGGCTCTTAGCCACTTCAAATAAATGAGCAACAAGGTCATCTGATGCCTCTATTCCACGTGATTCAAGCCAGTGAATTATGTTTGAACGACCTGACATGTGCCCTATTCTGATAATCTGTTTCAAGCCGAAGTCTCCCGCAGGGACACCGCTGTAAACTCTATCAGCAAGCCAATTGTCTCCCTTTTTGATTGCTTTAATCACGGCACTTGCGTGCACTCCAGTTCCAGTTTCAAATGCATCTTGTCCAAATACTGGATAATTTCTTGGCAGTGGCACTTTGATGTATTCGTTTGCTTTCTGCATGTATTCGGAAAGTAGTGATAGGTCGTTATTGATAACTCCCATAAGCGATAGATTGACTAAAGTTTGGTCCAATGGAGCATTTCCTGCCCTTTCGCCTACTCCTAGTGCAGTTCCGTGAATAACATCGGCTCCGGCTTCAACTGCAGCGAGGTTATTCGCTACACCAAGTCCTCTATCCTGATGACCATGCCAGTTTACCTCAATATCTCTACGCTTGAATCCTGCATCTTTGATAACTTCCTCATCTATGAAAGATAACAACTGTTTGACTCCATTAGGAGTTACATGACCGCAGGTGTCGCAGACACATATCCTTCTAACTCCAAGTTCCATTGCTCTTTGGTAAATTAACTTGACATCTTCCGGTTTAGACCTGGTTGTATCTTCGGTAACAAACATCACAGGAATGTCATTATCAACGGCATAACTTACAGCTTTTTCCATGGTTGACACTAGTTTTTCCATCGTCCAGCCTTCTGTAAACTGGCGAATTGGACTAGTTCCAAGGAAAGCACTCGCTTGGATTTGCATTTCATGTTTACTTTGGAGATCTACTAGAGGTTCAATATCTCCCATCAAAGTACGTACAGCAGCTCCTGGTCGAATTTTGAAATCATTTTCTCGAATAAATGTTAGCATTGAGTCAATGTGGTCAAGATGGAATGGGCCAGCCCCTGGCAATCCCAAATCCACCTTCTGGATTCCTAGTTTTTCCATATAGGTAAGTAGTTCAGTTTTCTGTTCTATAGAGGGATTTAGAGCGCTTGGACTTTGTAATCCATCCCTCAATGTTTCATCATCAAACCAAACATCGTGAGGATGATTATTGGCATCTCTTGTATAATCGTAATTGATTACATTCCAATCATAAATCAGGTTTTGTTCATCCATATTATCACCAAACAGAGGGCCCTATGTAGCAGGACACTCGTGAATTTAATTTGAACCCGTCGGACAATTTGATTATTCTTCTTCGTCAACTAATCCTGCTTTAACTGCTGCTACAAATTCTTCTTTATCGATTATCCCATCTTGATTTATGTCAATAATATCAAATTGTTCTTCAGGAGATTTTGAGTCTTCAATCAATTCTGCAGGTAGGCGGGCACTGAAAATTAATTCATCGTCATAACCATCCTTTGATTTATTTCTTAATTCCATAACCCTCGTTCCTCGAGTTGCCTTTCCTGAGGTTTCTTTTGTTTGTGAAACCTCAATACGAATCATCATACCCTTCTTGGTAAGCAGGAATAGGTGATCATCTGGGTTGGGTATTTTTCTAACACTGATAATTGAGTCGTTGAATTCATCATCCAATTTCATTGTTCTAACGCCCTTAGCCCCAGGCCTTGTCTGTCTATAGCCATCGGTGGTGTACCTCGTTTCACCATCATCGTTGGTTCGGATATTTCCTTCTGAATCCAATAGAGGCGTCCGGTCACCCGAACCCAGCCTACTTCTCTTACCCATTCCAAGTCGAGATACGGTCAGAATTTGCTCATCATCCTCTTTCATTGCGACCATACCAACAACATATCCGCCACCTGATCCCTTTCTATCTGCGACTTTTATTCCGTATACGCCACCTGAGACTCTACCGGATGCTCTTATTGCGGCGCAGGTGAATCTGGAAGCATACCCTGTTGAGGAAATCATGACTATGCTATGGTCATCAGTAGCTGAACGCACGTTTACAAGTGAGTCGCCATCAAGTTTGAATCTTAGCGCATATTTCCCATTTCGATTTATTCTCACATATTCTGAGAGGGCTGTTTTCTTAATCAGTCCTAACTTGGTTGCAAACATTAAGTAATTTCCTTCTGGACTATCAAGTAGTGATTTCGATAATGGCAATATTGTAACAATATTCTCTTCATCTCGTATGCTCTCAAGTAAATTTCTGATGTGACTTCCACGGGATTGCCTGCTTCCCATCGGTATTTCCCATGCTTTTAGCCCGTATACTCTGCCTTGATCTGTGAAAATTAGTAACCTATCTTTACTGAAGCAGGACAAAATTAGTTGTGGAGTGTCTTCATTCTTTGTCGTCACTCCTTTGAGTCCTTTCCCGCCTCTATTTTGTGTTCTGAAATCATCAACAGGTGTGTGCCTGACATAATTATCTTCACTAAGTGTAATTACAATCGCCTTTTCTTCTATTAGGTCCTCACGGTCCATAGAGAGTGGCATTGGGTCGATGTGAGTTCTTCTATCATCACCGTGTTTCTCAACAAGTTCGGATAGTTCTTCCAACAAAATATCTAACCTTCTTCTTCTCGAAGCAAGTATGTCTTTCAAATCAGCAATTGTGATTTGTAGTTCCTCATACTCGTTTTGTACTTTATTTACGTCTAATCGAGATAATTGGTAGAGTCTTCTTTCTGCAATCGCTTTTGATTGTGCTTCCGAGAAACTAAATGGAGCAATTCCGGAGATTGTGTCCGAACCACTCAAGACCCTCTCGAAATGTTCCTTTGATTCTGAGGCCTTACCGGCGGCAATAACGTCATCGATTCTGTCTTGAGCCTTGACCAGACCTTCGAGAATGTGTGCTCTAGCCTCTGCCTTGTCAAGATTAAACTGTGTTCTGTTCTCTATAACACTCTCTCGGTGCCTTACATGAGTGTGAATCATCACAGGAAGCGTAAGCAAAACAGGTCTTCCGTCAATGATTCCCATCATATTGGCTGAATATGATTCTTGAAGCCTACTCGATTGGTATAATTGATTTAATACTGCATGGGGGTCAGCATTATTTTTCACCTCAATTACTACTCTAATTCCTTCTTTTGAGGATTCATCTCGAATATCTCTGATTCCTTTTACTTGTTCCCTTGAAACTAAATCTGCAATGTGTTCAAGCATTGCAGCTTTCTTTACCTGGTAAGGAATTTCATGAACTACAATCGATTTTCCGCTCGAATCATCAATTACTTCACAAGTCGACCTTATGTGGAATTTTCCTTGCCCTGTCGCATACATGTCATTTATTCCATCAAGACCGTAAACCGTTGCGCCAGTAGGGAAATCTGGTCCCTTGACGTGTTCCATGTACTCTGAAATCGAAATGCTTGGTAATTCATCAGGATTGCCTGAATCTTCTCCATCTTCGATTATTTGTCCAACATGCATTTTGATCGCATCGGACACCTCAGTCAGGTTATGAGGGGGTATTTTTGTGGCCATACCAACCGCAATACCATCACTTCCATTCAAGATAAGATTAGGTAATCGAGAAGGCAATACCGATGGTTCCATTTCCGAATCATCAAAGTTCGGCTCGAATTTTACTGTATTTTTATCGATGTCCTCAAGCATGTGCTTGGACAACTTATCCAATCTACTTTCAGTATACCTCATTGCAGCAGGAGGATCCCCATCGATTGAACCAAAGTTACCTTGTCCATCAATTAGTGGATATCTCAATGAAAATTCTTGAGCCATCCTAACCATTGTGTCGTAAATTGATTGGTCGCCGTGAGGATGGTATTTACCCATTACTTCACCAACGGATCTTGCTGATTTTGAAAACGATTTTTCAGAGGTGTGTCCACCTTCATACATACCATAGAGAACTCTTCTATGAACTGGCTTTAGTCCATCTCTCGCATCAGGTAAAGCTCGTCCAATGATTACAGACATTGCATAATTGATGTAACTAGTCTTCATCTCGTCGTTTAGTTTACGTGGCAATAATTCGCCACCTGGTGCTGATGTTTCTTCATCGGGTATTTCCTCTTCAGACGTCAAGGTTTGTCACCTCCTTTGCATTCTTTTCGATAAACGTCCGTCTATCAAATACATCTTCTCCCATCAATATCTCAAACAAGCGATCAGAATCTTCTGCGTCACTTACCGTCACTTTTAGTAAAGTCCTGAAATCGGGGTCCATTGTAGTAGACCATAATTGATCGGGATTCATCTCACCAAGACCCTTGTATCTTTGAACTGAAATTTTTGCATTAGGATTGTCACCTTTCATCTCTTCAATGATGACGTCTCTTTCTTCATCAGTGTAAGCATATTTGGATTGGCGCCCCTTTGATAGTTGGTATAGTGGAGGTTGGGCAATGTAAACATGTCCTTCCATGATAGCTCTCTTCATAAACCTCCATAGGAAGGTCAAAATCAATGTCCTGATGTGAGCTCCGTCAACGTCTGCGTCAGTCATAATGATGATTTTCGAGTATCTTAGTTTTTCAGGGTCGAATGCTCCTTCATCATCCTCGCCATTGCCTACCCCAGCACCGAGTGCTTTGATGATAGTTTGAATTTCGTTATTTTGGAATACCTTTGCTAAATTTCTTTGTTGTCTTTCCACATTCAGAATTTTACCTCGCAATGGAAGTATCGCCTGTGTCCTCCGGTCTCTACCAGTCTTAGCAGAACCTCCTGCAGAATCCCCTTCCACTAAGTAAATTTCACATTCCGAGGGGTTTCTTGATTGACAGTCTGCAAGTTTTCCTGGTAAGCCTCCACCCTCAAGAACCCCTTTTCTTCTGGTGAGGTCCCTCGCCTTCCTTGCAGCCTCTCTTGCTTTAGATGCGAGGACTGCTTTCTCGACAATCGACTTTGCTATATTCGGATTCTCTTCAAAATGTTCTCCTAATTTTTCGTTTACAATGCTTTCAACGATACCTTGAACTTCGTTACTGACTAATTTGTCCTTGGTTTGACTCGAAAACGACGGGTCGGGATGCTTTACAGAAATTATGGCAGCTAATCCTTCTCTAACATCATCGCCTGAAAGGCTGGAAATATTTTTCAGAAGTTTACGAGATTGAGCGTAACTGTTCAGAGTTCTGGTCAGCGCACCCCTCATCCCAGATAGGTGAGTCCCTCCATCTCTATTTCGAATTATGTTGGTATAACACTGTATAGATTCACTGTAGGCATCGGACCACTGCATAGCAATTTCAACTGAAATTGGGCCGATTTCAACCTCTCTCTCACCTGAAATGTGGATTACTTGGTCGTGTAAAATTGCCTTATTTGCATTGATTTGAGATACAAATTCGCTTATCCCACCATTGTATTCATGTTCGAATACCAAATCATCTGCGTCTCTTTCGTCTTTGATTACTATTTTCAGCCCTGCATTAAGGAATGCCGTTTCCTTCAATCTGGTATTAATTATGTCTAAATCAAATTCGATAACTGTAGTAAATACTCCAAGATCAGGCTTGAATTTTATTGTCGTTCCAGTTGATTCAGAAACGCCTACTTCCTCGATACTATTTACCGGAACCCCTGCTTCATACCTCTGAAAATATCTCTTGCCATCTCTTTCAATAGTCATTTCGAGGAACTCGGAAACGGCATTTACAGCTGATACCCCGACTCCATGAAGTCCACCTGATACCTTGTAAGAACTGTTGTCGAATTTACCTCCCGCGTGTAGTTTTGTCATGATTACTTCTGCAGCAGAAATGCCATACTCTTCGTGGATTCCCACTGGGATGCCTCGTCCATAATCTACTACGGATAATGAGCCATCTTCGTGAATTACTACGTCAATCTGTGGGTTATGGCCTGCGAGATGCTCGTCTACGGCGTTATCGACTACCTCCCAGATACAATGGTGTAAAGCGGAGCCGTCGTGTGGGTCGCCAAGGTACATCCCCGGTCTTTTTCTTACTGCTTCAAGCCCTTCCAAAACTTGGATGGATTGTGCTCCATATGTGTCAGACATTATTTCACCTAATTATGTTGAAAATATATACTTCTTATCAATAATTTATTGCTATTTTCAAGTTTATTTTTTCCGACTGAAAATTTCATTAGATTTTGGTGCTAATTTGCGCCCAGTCATTTGAAAAGAATATATTTCCCAACCTCTATATTGATGCTATTGTAGGAGGTATATGAACATAGCCAAACATCAACTTTTTTTCGGCAGATTTAGCTACATAAATTATCCATCCTGAGGAATATTTCCGCTAATTTTCGGGATTGATTTTTTTCATGTTCCAATCGTAAGCGTTAATGAAGGAGTGTAGGTCGCCAAAAGCATGGCTGACCCAAAAATATGTGTGTCGCTTGACGGAATAACCGTTGATGAAATGATCGAAGAAGCAGCGAGAGCAAACCTTGCTGGCGCTGACATGGTAGAAGTTAGATTTGACAGATTGTTCCTAAACAAGCCAGATCCTACAATCAGTGAAGAAGAGGAAGGCGAGGTTCCGCAAATGCCTCCTGAAAACCAATGGGACACAAAGAATTTCTCTGAAGTCGACATTGAATCCTCAATTTCAAACCTAAAAGAGGGAGTACCACTCCCGGTTATTTTCACTGTTAGACCTGTTTCTGAGGGAGGATTCTTCCCAGGTATCGATTCAGAAAGGATAGAAGTCCTGACTAAAGCAATTGAATCTGGAGTTAGCTGGGTAGATTTGGAGTTATCGATTGACGAGAAGGTACGTAATGAATTGATGGACATGGCTTCAGAAAATGGTTGTAAGGTTGTTGCCTCCAAACATGACATCAACGGAATCCCAAACTCAAGTGAAATTGTCTCTCTGGTAAGAGATAATCAAAAATCTGGAGATCTCGTCAAATTCTGTGGAAACGCAAGAAGCCATGGTGACGCTCTTCAGATTGTTGAAGCCGCTTCCGAACTAAAGGGAGAAGGACTCTCACATTCACTAATGGCACTTAACTCTGGAGGAGACTGGGCAAGAATCCATGCACCTATATTGGACCAAAGTTTGGTTTATGCTACTTTGCAAAATGATTTCCAACTATCAGAAAGAGGCCTCGTAAACGTCAGAGATCTTCGCGACGCTTGGACTCTTCTTGAGTACTAATCGTGCTGTTTTGCTCGAGAGATGGTATCATCTCAGACTGAATTTGGCTACCTGTTTGTACCAAACTAACTCCAAAATTCATGTATTTTTTATTCAAAAGAATTGGCACTGCAAACAAACCAAGCACCATTCCACAACAAGCAATTGATACTGTCCAAGGAGGAAGAACTGTTGAGCGTTCTTCAGATACTACGGAAATGTAAGCTGCGATTGTTGTTTCAGGCAACGCATCGCTCGTATGTGAATTGTTTGTATTATCTACTACTAGATGAAAATGTTGTACTTGGTTTCCACCAAAAATACTCGAAGAAATCTCTGGTGAATCCAAGCTTACTGAAAATGTAACTTGTTTGACATTCTCATACTCATGTGCATCTCTAAATGAATTCCAACCAACAAATGAGAAACTTCTCCATTCAGGGGGGACTTCGTTTATTGGGTCATCATCACGCCTATCTTCTATTAACCCCCAGGCTCCGTGTGCTATATCGTAAGCAGATGAATATCTCTCATATTGGTTTGAAGTCAACAAATAAACGTCTACTTCTGGAGAGATTGATTCATTATAACTCTCGACTGTTACACAAAATGTTGTCCTTCTCTGGTAATCAAGATTAAGTTTTAGAACTCCAACTGAATCTTCACTAACAAGCATTGTGGTCTGGAAATCATCTTTTAGATACGATAATTCCAATCCACTGTTCCAAGTCATCCAAGGCTCTTCTGGAGAATTATTCCAGTTCCCTGAACTCGTGGGCTCGGCAATTGCGGGCTCCGGTTCGCCACGGCGCGGTTCTTCGAAAAAATCATAATTTATGGACCAAGGAACTCTCGCCTGTCTTTCAACCGTTTTATTCCAATTAGGCGCTTTAAAATCGCCACCATCGCAAGCAGAAGCAGCGCTTACGAATGTTGATGGAATTGAAACTGAGACTAGTATTGCTGAGAGAAAAACTAGGATTGCTTGAAACCCTGCTTTGTAAATCAAACCCTTCCCTCATTCTTGATTATTGAAAGGGGGTTAATCGGTTTTCCCTTCACGGGCGCCTTCTAAGTGGCTTTACATAGCCTGAAGATTCGTTTCGACGCTGTTCCTTAGAGAGTATCTTCGGTGCGGGCGGAGGGTTGTGTTGGTCCATCCCCAGAACACCTCCATATGACTCAACTTCATCAACATCATATGTCGCAGCAGCTTGTTCTGCTTCTTCCTCGATTTCAGTTGGGCTTCTCATGACAGCCCACCCTAGTATCAATACAGCGACAATTAGTGCTATGACCAGCAAAGACTCCTGACTTGCATCAACAAACCACTCTTGCCAATCTTGAACTGAGAAATCAGAAAGACTTGGAGGGGAACTATCTTTCGGTTGAACATTGATTATGTGCTCTTCTGTAACACAAACTCCCATTCCGTCACAAACTTGTATTCTGATGGTTTTCTCTCCCACTTCGTCCCAGCTTGCTCCGAGTCTAATGCCATCTGAACTAGAAGGCGTCATGTAATCGTCGTCAGAGATATTATTTCCGTCATCATCATAATCAACATCGAATTCCCATTTGATTTCGATGGTAGATGGGATTCTCTCATCTCTATCGGTGAACAAACCATCGTTAACATCCAGGTCTCTCCAGACAACGTAATCTTCTAAATTTTCTTTGTCCGAGACGTTTGCATCCAAAATAATTGATTCTCCCACAACCGTATCATCTTGAATTAACAATTCGCTAATGACGGGAGCGTGGTTGACTATAACAGTAAAAGAGGCACGGGTGACATCGCCTGTTAGATAGGAATCTCTGACAGTCAATGTAACGATATATTCACCTGAACGCTCATATGAATGCCAAGGCATAGGCTCATGAGAAATTGGGCTTGCATCCCCAAAGTCCCATGAATACTCAACGATACCATTCCATTCTGAGTGGTTAACTTCCAGTGGGACAAATCTTCCTTCGTACTTTCTATCTCCATCTCTGGTTCCAAATGAATCAAAATAAAGCATCTGGTTCAAAGAGGTCACAACATTTCCGTCGTCGTCAAATGTATGGGACCAAGCAGTTGGTGATTGGCCTGGCCCAATTGGTGTTGAAGAGGTGATCAATTCCCCATCTAACCACGCATCCAAAATTCGTACTGAAATTAAGGGTTTAGGATTACTTATCCTTATTGAGAGGGTTCTCGGTTGGCTTAGTTCTCCGTTTTCATCAATTACAACAAGTGTTACTAAATGTTCGCCGGGGCTCGAGAAATTGTACGTGAAGAGGTTTTTGTCAGTGGTAAATCCATCTGAAAAAGTCCAAGAGAAATTCAAATCAGATGAATCGCCAACGCTACCGTCTGGATCGTAGCTTGTTCGTCCATCGAATGTGTATGGCACATCGACCTTTCCGTCATCTACCCTGAAATCTATTACCGGACTTCCTGCACTTCCTGAATCTCTAACGACAAAATTAGACACTGGCAATTGATTTAGCACATTAACAGTTAATTGTGTTGTGGATGTACCACCATCGTTATCTACGACTGTGACATTGACATATTTTATTCCAGGCGTAGACCATGCTACTTCGGGATATTGCTCAACTGAACTTAGGGATGAGAATACATCCGTTCTATCGACTACACCACCGTCTAGATTTACTCCTTCGGTGAAATCCCAAGCCCACGAAACTAATTCACCATCTGGGTCTTCAAAGATATCAGGCATCCTCAAAGGAGTGTATGTTTCTATGTTCAATTTACCGTTGAAGGTAATTTCAGGGAGTCTGTTGTTTAGTATTATTTCAAGGAACATAATGCCTGAGTTTATTCCATCTGAAACAGTTAGCGTCATGTTGTAATAAGTTGTTGCCGAAAGACCATCTCCCCAACTATGGAATGCTCTATAGAGTCCTTTGCCAGATTGGATATTGCCATCTCCCCAATCCCATGTGAAAATCAGATGGTCGATAGGAACATTGTCATTCGATCTTGCAGCATTGAACTGTATAATCTGGCCTGTCAAAATAGATATATTATCGATAACAATTTGGTTGTTAACCGTAATTACAGGTATCGGCTCAGAATCATCTGTTGCATTTATTGAAACAACAGAGGAACTTGACCAAGTTCCACCTTTATCAAGAACTCTCAAAGTAGCATTATACTCTCCAATATCTACATATGGCCTGACAGGGTTCTTTAGAGATGAAGAATTCCCATCTCCAAAATTCCATGCGTATGCAACCGGATCGTCGAGATATGGCATTTCATCCATGGTTAGAGATAGTCCCCAAGCATCTACCCCTGCCCCGTTGAATCGTACATTCTCCCACGTTTGGACTTGTGGATTTTCAACTGAAGCGTTAGATTGCGGAGCCATGTTAGACAAAAATTGACCACCGGTTTGAGTTGTATCGACAACATCTCCAAGCATATCTCTCATTGTCAGGTGGAAAGTGTGTATTTCGCTACTTTTTGCTGTGAACCAAACGCTCGTTGGAACATCTACTCCTCCGCCTGCTTGTACCCGTGCTTCGATTCTATCAAGTGCAATTCCTGAGGCATTTCGAACTTCAATTTCGACATCAAGGTCCTCGAAAAAGGCATTTGAAAGTACGTTAAACTCTAATTCTGCTGTATCTACAGAACCATCACCGTCTCGGTCTTCAAACTGGGTTGAGTTTACGCTCAATGTCGCAGGCGACGTAATTCTTGCAGCCTCTACATCGATTGTTCCTTGCGGGTAAGATCCTCCACAAGAGGTGTAATCGCAATCCCCTAAATTCGAACCAAACCAAGTTATTGCCCAAATTTCATCGGTCAAATTTCCAAATCCTGGAACGAGTGAAGTTCCTACAGCGCCGTTAAAGTTGATATCGCTTCGAGTATAAGTGCCATCTGAAGTTGCACGACTCATTATTACGCCATCCATGCCAGGAACATCCCCCGTAAATCTCATTGTAAGAGGCGCAGGTGCTGCAGAACCAGGCGTGAACTTGAAAACTCTGACACCCCATCCTTCAACGGAATTTCCTGTGCTCGAATATGGCGCTATCCATTCGCTATTAGTAGCAGCGGGCTGTATTCTACAAAAGTCTGAGGAGCCACATGACGGAGTCATGTAAAGGTTGGATAACCCATAAATTCCCTGATCGCTATCTAAAGTTGCTGCAATAGTGAAATTTGCAAAAATGTCTCTGAAATCACGTCCAATCACACCGGGTGTTGCGCCGACGGGTGACCTTGCGACGTATTCAATTCCAGCAGCACCGTTTGCTGAGGATTGGACTAATTGCCTAATCGCTGGACCTCCTCCTAAGTGGTCTGCAATGTAAAGTAAGAAAATGAAACCTCCTCCATAGTCTGCTATTCTTTGATTCCACCATCTTACTGAGTACTGACTTGATGATGTCCAAGCGTTAACGTGGCCATAAAGTGTTGACGAGCCACCAAAACACAAAAACGCAGCCATATCTGCCGCTCCTTCATCTATCCACAGGTTTTCACTTGGGTCAAGGGCATTATGCATCAAATGTTGCAATTCGTGCGCTAAGATGACTTTCGACCATGATAGTGGGGCATCATCAATGTCGATGAATATAGCTTCTCTACTAGCTGACATACCGGGTGAAAAGTATCCACCAATGTTGTATGCCCCATCAATTGCATATATCACGACTTGAATCTGACAGTTATTATCTACATCTGGCGGTGCAATTCCTCTTCCGTCGAAATAGTCCTTACCAAAATAAGTCATCAATGTCGGATAAACGGTGCTATCCCATGTACTGGCCCAGTTGTTAAGGATAGTAGAGGAGAGAGTCCTTCCATCTTGGACCATGAAAGCCGCAGTTGAGGTTGTCTTCTGAACAGTAACAGACAACTGCCCACCCGAACTCGGCACTGTCAATTCATCGCCCTCACTGTGAGGGGTGCATGCTCGACCCGATGTTTGAGATTGAGGAGAAGTCGCTATGTCAGCACCTGGCATACCAGCATCAATCCAAGCATTTTTCATCATTCTTGTAGCGCTGAATAATTTTTCATCCATACCTGGCATCATGTATGCACGAGAATCTGTCGCCACGAAATCCGAAATATCTGCGAATACTGGTTCAAATTCCTCAGTCGGGATTGTAGTACCAGAGTTTGAGGTTTCACTTTGCCCATCAGCACTTGCTAGTGGTGATGCGATTGAAAGCAAAAAAATTAGAATGATGGAAAAAGGCGCATTAGAGCATTGTTCAGACATTTGAATCACCACCTTGAATCGTATTACAGACCGTAATTAACCCTAATCTGATGAGGTATTTAATACTCAGCGAGTATGGCATCATATATGAGAAAAGTAGTGAATCTGTTTTTCGTTCTGATTTTGATTAGTCAAGTGACTTCAATTTCTGGTCAAGATACGAATGTAAATCAATCAGAGAATTGCGATTTTCAGTTCGATGGAGAGAAAGCAAATAGTTCCGTGGTATTTCAAACCTCATTGGGGCCTAGAGTTCCTGGAAGTGAGGCTAGCTCAGCTCTCCGTGACTCGATTAAACAAAACCTTACAGGGTGGAGAATCATAGAAACAACACACTTTGTTGATGGTATGATTTTGACAAATCTGTTTGCCACTTGGAATTATGGTTTGGGTTCAGAGGTTATTCTTGCAGCCCATTATGACACTAGAGACCGGGCAGAAAGGGATCCAAACCCAAATTTGACAATGACGCCGATACTTGGAGCAAACGACGGTGCAAGTGGCGTAGCAGCTTTAATCGAGCTAGGCAGAATTATTCCGAGTATGAATCTGAACCATGAAATTACATTATTCTTTACCGATGGGGAAGATCAGGGTGAATTTCCTTCATATTTAGGCGCAAAGGCTTGGTCAGAAAATCTATCATATTCAGAAGCAGACAAAATTGAATCTTTCATTTTACTAGACATGATTGGTGATGCAGACCTTACAATATCCAAAGCATATCCCGGCAACGACACACTATGGGAAAGAGTCGAAGAATCAATAGAATACCTGGGAGAAACCTGCGAGAATTATAATTCAGACTATTATGACAATTCAACAATGGTTTCCGTAGGCGATGATCACGTCTGGGCTATTGCTAAAGGCATCCCTGCAATCGACATTATAGACATTAAGTACGGTCCAAATGCCACTGCCTTTGGTGGACATTGGCATACTCACAACGATACGGCCGACAAAGTCAGTGCTGAATCACTTAGCAAAATAGGAATATTAGTTGAATATGGCCTAAAGGAAGGAATCTGGTTAGATTTGAGGAACATGCCAGACTCAGATATTGAGTTAGGTGGAGATTCTGAGATAACTGAGAAGTTCGAGGATGAAAAGATCGTAGAAAACACATCAGTAGCACTGTTATTTATCGCTATGATTTTGATAGTTTGGGGCAATTTACTTTATTTCATAATCGCGGATAAGCAAGGCAAGGTGTGAAATCCGCGCACATACTCGCAGGCATTATAGCGGAGGTGGCAATATCGTAGAAGAAGACAAAAAACGATTAGCCTCACTAAGGCAAAGGATTCAATCAAAATTGATAGAATCAAGGGTCAAATCCAAGCGACTGGAAAGAAAGGCAAGCGAAGAAATCGTTGTAAAAGTCGAATCTTCCACTGATGAAGATATAGTCGAACAGCAATTAGATTTTGAAGGTGAAAGAAATACTAATCTTGCATCAACTTTGGTTGTGATTGGTGCAATTATGGGAATTATCTCAGGCCTACTAATTCTTCAGGGAAATCCTTCGGAATTATTAGATTCCTCTCTCTTTAAAGATAATGAGGCATTGGACATACATGGTTTGGTTTTAGACTCAGATGGTGATTCACTTACCAATGTCACTATCGAATTAATTGACCCTGAAACTGATTCATCAATAAAAGATACAACTACTGACGCTAATGGCCGTTATATCCTCGAGAATGTAGCTGTAAAACAGTATGAATTACATATTTCAAAACAAGGGCATGAAACTGTAATTGTTATTTTCAAACCGGAACCAATTGGAATATCTCCCGTCACTCTACTCGAAGGAGATGGTGAAAGAACAAAGGATGAGTTATCAGAAACAGAAGGATGGTCAATGGAAAATGCCGTCGCATTGGCTACAATTGAAGGACTCATTACCTTGGGTTGCGCATTGGTTGGAGTCCATGCTTCATTTGAAATAAAAAGGGCCAAAAAATACAGAAGAACACAAGCATTGTGTTGGGTGGCATTATTTTCAAGAGGCCTAATTTTATTCGGTCCCGCATTGATATTATTCGGCATGATATTGCTAATGTTCAACAAAGAAAATTTCGAGGATCAAAGGGCTTTGGAGGCTTTTTGATGTACCTCATTAGCGTCGAAGGTGGCGACGGTTCAGGAAAGGGTGAAGCCGTAAGACTCATTTCTGTATTAGCAAAAAAAATGGCATTCCCCAATGTACACGTGACCCATGAGCCAAGAAGGCATAGCGAGTTAGGTAAATTAGCACTCAGTGCAGTTAGCAAAGGTAACAAGACCCCCTTGGAGGAAGCTGGTTTGTTTGCGGCAGACAGAGTTGATCATTCACACACCTGGATTAAACCAAGACTTCTCAAAGGAGATTTAGTGATTTCAGACAGGAATATTCACTCTAGCCTTGTATATCAAGGAGTTGTAGGCAATTTAGGACTCGACCAAGTAGCAAAAATGAATGCTGCCGCAATGATTCCAGACCTCGTGATTTGGATTGATTGCGACCCTAAGAAAGCAATGAAGAGAATAAATTCAGGAACATTAAGGATGGCAGGCGAGAAACATGAATACTTTGAAACAACTGAGATTCAAACGAAGATTAGAGCAGGTTTCAAAGGAATTTTGTCTGGGGAAATAAAAACTCCATCCCCATTCGACAAATGTAAGATCGTAGGACCGGTACTCAACGAGAGTGGTCTTGACGAGTTGGAGAAACAACTATCTGAAGTTCTGAGTTCATTCTTTAATAAAAAGCCAGAGCCACTTAATGTAAACGAGGATGAAGTAGACAGGCACTTACTAACGAGATTAAGTGCTGGCGTTCAGACTCAAAAGAGACTACCAGGAGCGCCAAGTCAACACAGATCTCTAATGGAGGATTGGCTTGACGGAATGTCTCCATCAAAGTGGATGGAACTCGCCGAATCTGAATGGGATGAAAAAAGAGCAAAGAAATCCGATGTACCTCAGAGGCCGATTGCACACTCAACGTGGGCTGTTCTTGGGACATTATCATTGACAGATTCAACAGATGTGCCATCTTTACACAAGCAATTAGGCCCCGTGCGTTCAGTAACAAGAAGACACACTCAAAGGATTGTTAAATGGCTTGAACAAGAAAATTGGATACATAGACAACAAAATCATATTCCTTTCGCTGAGGCTCAAATGTTCAAATTGAGGAAAAGTCGATTAGGTTACGGGCGATTATGCCTTGCAATGTGGCCATTGAGGTCCGCATTAGGGAGTTGGAGGCGCTCGAATCCAGATGGGGATTGGAAAAATGCAATTTCAGATATTCTTCAGGAAAACGATGGTAGAAAGCCTAGCTTAAGCGTTAGAAAGGCAGTAGAATTCGTGTTTGCAAGATTGAATTTGTTGTCCAGTGGACATGCAAATTGCCCAGTACCACAATCAATCGAAGAATTAGTCGTATGGTGGTCAATTGAGCCCCCACAATGATTACTCTGATTCAGTATCGGGTAGTCTAAACTTCGTGTTTAGTGGCAACTCAACCTGCTCTGGCTTGAAATCGAAGTAGGCAGGCCGAGCAGCAAAAGATGAAGATAGGAATAATCCGACGAATATTCCAAAGGGTAGTCCTGTGACCAAACGCATTACAGCATTTGACTCATAGGAAGTGAGTAGCTGAGTAAATCCATCAAATCCCATAGGAGCTATCGACAAAAATGCGATTAGCAGCATCAATTTCATCCTGTAATCATTTTTGTATACAAATTCAATTTTGTTATCTGGAATGATCGAGAAGAAGGTATCTCTTATTGTCCATCGATTGTATCCCCTTCTTGAAAACAATAAACCCCCTATTGCTAATCCAGCAAATATACCAACATCCCTGACACAAACAGGCATTTGGTTATCATTTATTTTCCAACTTCTCTCAGCTTTATTGTGACAATTAAAGTCTCCAAAACCGTAGATAAAAGCTGCATAAAAGTCCAACTCACTCCAAGCAAAAATACCGTATTCGCTTTGGTTATGACCTAGTTTACCCTCATTATCTACTTGGAGATTGCCCCATGAGTCCTCTGAATAATAATCCATAGCGTTCGCTCTTCCAGACAATTCGGGGACTGTCTCAGCTGGAAGGTAAAATGGGACTAAGAAAAATGAAATTACAAAAAAACTGCATATGCCTCCAACCCATAGGCCAATTTTTTGCTCTCGGCTTCTATTTTCCAAGCCGTTCTTCTCCATGCTTCGTCTATCATGCATTAGCGGATATATTTTGTCATATCATGATTAGCCCCGTACATGGAAGAGAAGGTGGGTTGGCGCAGAGCCTTCTCCGCTTCTATCGTGTTAGGCCTGTACTCAGGGTTCATGATAACTATTGGAATTCTATCGAGCATCGGTACTGAATATTTTCTTGAAGCCTTTGTCACATGGGGCTCAGTGATTGTATTATCTGCATTAATTTTGACCCCAATTCTAGCAAATGGCAGAAAAAGGGGTGTTGAAAGTTCGGTAGTTTTCGTAGAGAAATATCGAGAATTACTTTCTAATTATAACGAAGGCGTAGGTAGCTGGAGGGCTCTATCTCACGTTAGAGATAGTGGAAG
>JAYPOA010000002.1:0-21838 GCA_038130705.1 Methanobacteriota archaeon
AACACTGCTCCACTAATCGAATCAATTGCACTCTCTCAAGGTATCGTATACAACGAAGGAGGTGCTGCCGCATATCTCGAGGTAGTGGTTAGCGACGCCGAATTCAACGTTGAATCTGTAGAGGTTGACACCCATTCAATCGGCGGAGTGATAGTTCAACTAAACGACAAGGGACTGGACGGTGACCGTGTAATAGGCGACGACATTTGGACATGTACGATAGTTGTGCCAGGACTAGAATTTGGTGAACTACAATTGAACGTCACGGCGATAGACGCATTTGAAAATACTACAGTAGCCTACGACAATATAACGGTTCTAAATCAGCCACCGAGACTTCTCTCCGCAGAAATGGTTCCGACAATTATTCACAGAAATCAATTGATGATAATCAATCTTGACGTATTTGATTCTCACGGAGTAAATTCTGTAGCCATCGATATGAGAGAATATGATGGCGAATTAGTTCAGCTAACAGAATTAGGGATGAAGTGGGTTGGAGAAGTAATTATTCCAGTTGGAATGAGTCCAGGAGAACATAACATCAAGGTTCTAATGACTGACGAATTAGGTGCCTTCACAACGGTTACTAGAACCTCCTCAGTTGGACAAACACACATCTATTCAGTAGATGATTACGATCTTGAAATCAGAGTAGAAAACGAACCACCAGTTTTGGATGTTGGTGATACCTTATCGATAGAGAGAGGAGATGATGACATACAATACGTGGTGACTATCGGAGTGGAAGATTATGACGGCATAAACTCGGTAAAGGTCAAGCTTGGAAACCTCGCACCGCCTGGTGGCTCTCTAACTTGGTACACCATGTCAAATAACGGAAATGGAACGTTCTCTTATGAATTTACAATCAAGAAACACATTCCGCTTGGTGGTCACGAATTGATGTTCAAAGCAACGGACACCTTTGGTTCAAAATCCTCAGAGGAATCTCTCGTAATTCAGCTGGTCGAGGAAGATGCCTCAGGTGGAAACAGTGTCCTTGATGACGCGAGTAACACCATGACGGTTGTCGCAATTGCGGGAATTGGAATTTTACTCGTAATCGCAGCGATTGTTTACGTCATGAGAGGGTCGGACTCTGAAGATGGTGGCAAATTAGGTGGATTCGGCGAGTCCTGATGATAGATTAGTCAACAAATTCGTGACCGACCACTAATAGCACTATGGTCAAAAGCGTCAATGCCCTTTGCATGTGAAGGATTCTAGCACCTTTCCTAAATTCTTTAGGAGGCCATTTCCATTTCAGCATTCCTCCAGATATTACCAGTATCCACATCGCCGCTGTACCAGCCCAAAGTGTCCAATGCCACTCCAAGAAATATCCGTGAACGGTTCCAAGAAGTGCTGCAAAAAAACCAGCCCAAATGTGGGCACTCATGTAACGTTTGTTGAATTTATTCAACGATTTTTTGAATGGCTTTGCCTCTTTTTTGAATAATTCAGGCCCCTTCTTTCGTAGCCACAAGAATCCGGGCTTCCAAACTATTATTGTAAGTGTGAAGATGAAAAGAATTTGAGCAATCTCCCCTAAACCTTCCATCTCAATTCCGAAGTAGGTAATATCCTCGTCTTCCTCCTCTTCTTCTATTTCATCACCATGGGGCTCACCATCAGCATGACCTGGGTCCCCAACCGTTGCCAACGGTAAAAGAAGTAGGAAAATTAACGCAATGAGGGAAATTATTTTGCCTCGCATGTTTCTTCTTCCTAAAAATGTTAATTCTATTGGAAACCTACTCAGCATCAGCAAATATGTCGGACCCTAAAAGTGGTAGGAGTACTGAAGCATCACCTTCGACGCAAACATTTGGTGCTTCAGGCCTCATTTTGCCCCAACTAATTGCTTCTCTCAAGCGTGCACCAGATAAACTACCGTCGTGTTCGGGTGCGGTTGTTATGTAGATTGCAGAATCAAGGCCTCCACGATACTGGTTCCACCAAATCACGTGATGCTTTGAGATGCCTCCCCCTATCATGAGAGCGTTGGATTTTTCGACATCCCATGTCAAGTCGCTCATAACTTGTTCATCAGCGAGGGTGTCGATGTGGAAATCACGATATTTCTGCCTGAACATGAATAGTTGGGCACCAATACTACCATCGGTTATTCCTGGTATGCAAACTGGAATTTGATTCTTGTAAGCCCAATAGATTAGCGAATCCGGTTTACCGATTCGCTTGCCAAGTTCCCACACCAAGTGAATAGAACCGAAACCGACCCACGCATCAGCGCCTTGTTTACCGGTCTCTTTCAACCTATCATTTCGAATATCTTCAAGCACTGGAATAACCACGGCTTCTATGATTTCACCATAACTTGAATTTGGGACTATCACATTGCCAAGTCGCATAAGTTCATGCTCACCTAATTCAATATCGTCTAGCTCAAAAGCTCCATGATAGTAGTCTTTGTAGGCTCTGGCAATATCGTGGTCAAGCATTCCACATGTAGTTGAGACGACATTGAACATTTTTCTCTTAATTGCTTCAACAAAGAATCCACGAGTTCCCGTAGCGCACAAACATGCAGGGAAGGATAGCCAATTTGTTACCTTACTCGGGTCATAGTTTGCGGAAGATATTTCCTCTTTCATATCTTTTAGAATATCTCGAGCATAGGCCAATTTTGTAGCGGTAAATCCGCCAGCGCTTGCCATCTGGTCTATGAGTGATTTTGGGTTGGTCACACCTGCAAAATCGTAATCCTTTACCGGTATATCAAACGAGTCAGGATCAATTGCCATGAGTTGGTGGGAGGTGGCAATACATATGAAACTCTTGACTAATTTTCAGACTCCATCTCGATGATTAAGTCACGCAAAAATGCGGCTCTTTCGAAGTCCAATTCCATTGCTGCTTGGTGCATCATGTCCTTTAATTCTTCAATTGGTAAATTAAAATCTTCAATTGGTTGGGAAAGGTTAGAATTTACGTTATCGGACCTTGACCATTGGCCGGCTCCAACCTTCAAATTGCTAGCCCAATCGCCGTCCTTTCTACCACCTTTGGAACCAACAAGTCTCTTGCCCTTTGCAGTTCCAGCGATGAGGTCATCGATGTCTTCTCCCATCTGTGGAAGGGCTTTTTTGATGGTTGTAGGAGTAATGCCATTTTCCTGATTATGTTTCATTTGTCGATCTCTTCTTTCAAGAGTTTGTCGAATCGAGGCAGTCATTGGAGGACTCATCCCATCTGCGTACAAAATTACCTTTCCATTTGAATTTCTTGCAGCCCGGCCAATTGTTTGAAGTAGACTTCTTTCATTTCTCAGGAAGCCCTGTCGGTCCGCATCAAAAATTGCAACTAAACTTACTTCGGGAATGTCAAGTCCTTCTCTAAGGAGATTAATTCCCACGATTGCATCTATGTGGCCTATTCTTAGCGCATTGATAATTTCAGTTCGTTCAATAGTGTCGATTTCAGAATGGAGATGGTGTGCTTTTATGCCCATCTTATTGAGGTATTGAGCGACTTCTTCTGCAAATTTAATCGTGAGAACCGTAACAAGCACTCTCTCGCCCTTTTCGATTCTGATGTTGATCTCAGACAGTAGGTCTGCTACTTGCCCTTCAGTCCCTCGAACTTCTATATTCGGGTCAAGAAGTCCGGTAGGCCTAATCTCCATTCTTGGTATCCCTTCTATCATCTGTAGCATGTCATACATGCTTTCAGAGTCAGGATGCTTCTTCGAATATTCCGGTTCATCAACTCCTCCTCCTCCAGCAACGTGGCGTAAGCCAAGAGGAGCATCCTGATTTGTTACTTCACAGAGGTGAAGTAATTCTCTTTCCCCAGGTGTTGCGCTAACGTAAACCATTTGCGGAATTAGATTTTGAAATTCATTTAGCATCAAAGGCCGGTTGTCGGCAGCAGATGGCAATCTGAATCCGTGTTCAATTAGGTTGAGTTTTCTGCTTCTATCTCCGGAATACATGCCTCCTACCTGTGGTAAGGTGACGTGTGATTCATCCATGATTACGAGGAACTTATCCGGGTCTCCATGGAATTGTTTGGCCGCGGCTGAAAAGAAATCAAGCAGACAATACGGTCTCTCCCCGGGTTTCCTTCCATCGAAATGCATTGAATAATTTTCAACAGCAGTACAATGGCCAACCTCTCTTAGCATTTCCAAATCATAGTAAGTTCTCTGTTCGAGTCTGTGCGCTTCAATCTCTTTACCTTCGCTCTTCAGCTCGGCTAATCTACCAATAAGTTCAGTCTCAATGTTCTCCATTGCGTTTTCAAATCTCTCAGGTGAGACCATGAAGAATTCTTTCGGGTGTATCCATGCTTCATTTAATTCGTCGAGAACTTCCCACGATACGGGGTCGCAAATTTGAATGTGTTCTATCCCATCAAATCCGAATCTTATCCTGATAGGGTCGTCTCTACTCGGCATCCAAACATCGAGGTTTTCTCCTCTAAGGCGAACTTCTCCTCTCGTCAAATCAGTGGTAGTTCTAACGTATTGAAGATTGACTAATTCTCTTATCAAATCAATCGGTTCTATCTCTTGACCGACATAAGTTCTACAGTGGTAAGTTAGGAATGTTTCTGGTGCATTTAATCCGTAAATGCATGAAACCGAGGAGACAACGATACAGTCTGGTCTCGATACCAAACTAGCAACTGTTGCAAATCTTTCTTGTTCGATTCTTTCGTTAATCGACAATTCCTTATCGATGTATAAATCTCTCTTTGGAAGGTATGCTTCCGGTTGATAATAGTCATAATGCGATACGAAATATTCGACTCCGTTTTCTGGGAAAAGAGAGGACATTTCATGATAAAGTTGCCTAGCCAAAGTTTTGTTGTGACTCATGATTAAAGTCGGTATATTCAGCCTCTCAATCAGGTTCGCCATAGCGAAGGTTTTTCCTGAGCCAGTTACGCCTAAAAGGACGCATCTTGACTGATTATTTTCCAATTGAGAAATTAAATCTCCAATTGCTTTTTCTTGGTCGCCCGCTGGCGGGTATTCCGAATGTAAAACGAATTTGGAAACCTCGGGCGAAAGGCGTTCTTTTACCGCCCCTTCAAGGGCCTTCGAGATATCGAAGGGATCGCTCATTTTACCACATCCTAAGGTAGGTATAACCCACCGTTCACATTGACTACAACGCCAGTAATATATTCTGATTTTTCACTAATCAGGAATGAAACAGTGTGGGCAATATCTTCAGGAGTTCCTATCCGTTTCAGAGGAACTTCCTCGATTCTACTCGCCCTCTTTTCTTCAGAATCTCCCGCCAAAATATCGGTATCTACAAAACCTGGAGCTACGATATTTACTCTCTTTCCTTCTGGCCCTAATTTCATTGCGAGAGATTTTGCCCAAATTTCAAGAGCGGCTTTTGATGCTGAATAATCGGCTCCGTGTGTAGAGCCTCTAGTTCCAAGTTGGCTTCCGATTACGCAAATTCTTGCACCATCGGTAAGGTGATTTTTCACAGAATCCCAAATCAAGAAGGATCCATCAAAATTTGTCGCCATCGTTCTTCTTAGGTGTTCGATATCGAGATCCTTGGCATCAATTCTATCGTACCTTCCATGGTTTAGAATAAGAGCATCTATTTTTTCAGAAATCCAGGGATGAGTTGCCAATAATGCAACTTCTCTTGCATCGGTAACATCACAATTAACAGCGACAGCATCAACCCCGCTATCCCTTATTTCGTCTACAACCATCTCAGCAGGTTTTGATGAATTACAGTATGTGAGGAGGATTCTGTAACCATCTGCGGCCAATTTTCTCGAAATTGCAGCACCGATGCCACGGCCTCCGCCTGTGATCAGTGCAGTTCGCATAACTTTTCTAAAAACAACTCACTCTTGAAGTCACTGTAGGAATTGAGCAAGTTGAGGAGGTTGCCATCCTTCAGGTTTCATGACTTTGCCATCCTCTCTTCTGAGAACTTTACCGTCAACCAATTTAGCCATGTTAGAGCGGTGAACTTCATCGAAAGCATCGTCGTAAATATTCTGCATGCCGTGATTGATGATTGTTCCTGCAAGAATGTAGCCGATGTCTGCTAAAGCATCGAGAACTTCAACAAGGTCCCCTGCGCGAGCGGCTTCAGCATACTCTTGAACCTCTTCAGTCAGAAGCTTAATTCTCAACTCAATCATCTCATCCGTGCCCAACCCAGGTTGGTCTAATTTTGGAATTTCAAAGGCTTCGTTAAATTCTAACAGTGACTTTACTATCGGATTCATACACACAGGGAGTTTGTCTCGCTCTATGAAATTTGCATTGAAGCAAGAAGGATCCATCCTGTGGAAACGTGGGCTCTAAACCACCATTTCTGGAATGATTCTCCCGAGGTAGCCAACACTGCAACAATCCCTGCCATCGATATACCTGCGCCCCAAATTGAAACTACTGAAAAAGCAGCCGTGTATATTGGAATTGAGAGTAACATCGCCGTCATCGTTATCGGAGGAGTAAACCTTGAAGGAAATGATTTCACTCCATTTTCTTTGTCGCTTTCAATATCCATTTGGGCATAGCCCAGGTCAAACGCAGCAATCCAAAATACGACTCCTATCGATACGTATAGTAATTCGGGATACCAAGAATAGGAGCCGATTTCTCCAGTGATAGCTACCCATGCGCCCGCTGGTGCTAATCCCAAACATACTCCAAGCCACCAGTGGCATAACCATGTGAATCTCTTCAAATATGGATATATTACGAAGGATAAAACAGGAATTGGAGAGAGGTAAAGGCACAGTGGATTAAGCATCCATGCACCCGTTAAGAGCATGACTAAGAACACTCCACAAAGTGTCCATGCCGTCTGCAATGACATAGTTCCTGAAGCCAAATGCCTTCCCGCAGTTCGAGGATTTGCCGCATCGATGTCTCTATCGATTATTCTGTTCAATCCCATTGCAAGCCCCCTTGCACCAACTGCTGCAACGAGTATCCAAACCAGTTGCATTATGGTGGGCTCACCTGCCATGTAAGCTCCGATGAAAACAAAAGGGAGGCTGAACAAAGTATGTTCAATTTTTACAAAGGAAGCGATTTCCTTGAAGCCCATCTACATCACCAAGTTGTTAGGCCATGGAGGCAAATCAAATCGTTCTATCGCCTTCAAAGTCTCTGGGTCGTGCATGGTAATTGCGGGCCATCTTCGTACGGGAGTTTCTCCTTCTAAGGATGGAATCGGTGTTGTAGCATCCCAGAAAATTCTACCGTTTTCTGCGATGAAATCTCTCTCGACTGCAAAGCGTGATGTTAGTTGCCAGAGTAGTCTTCTATTGGCCCCTTCTCCGTGCAAATCAAGATCGTTATCTGTGACAAAAAGCCAGCGGATTGCAGTTTGAGAATCTAATTGCCAAATTGAATTTCGCAATTGGTTTATTTTTTCCACCTTTTTAGCCGCATTTTCCTCATCTGGCCATGATGCACCCGTCCTTGGGTCTGGCCTTCCTTCGATGTCAACTGTGACAACAAGCATCGAATCTCTAAGCAACCTGCAGTCTGCAACATCTGGTAGTTCAGAGATTTCTTTCAGAAGGTTTTCACTGATTTTGGGAGCATCTTCTTCCCCTCTTCGCCATGCCGGGCAATCCTCGACGAATGAGCCTTCCAAGGGATTTCCACTTCTTGGGTCAGAAGAGATAATTTTGGTTGTATCAATTATCAACTTTGATTGTACATTCTCGAATGTCGACGCAGGCTCAAGAGCATCACTTACCATGCCTGGGATAATTGTGATGTCAGAATCGGGGTCAACTCTATCGTTGAGTGCTGAAAGAAGAGCATCGAGGTCCGAAGGGTCATCATCAGTTGCTATCATTATTTTCAGGAACATCATCTGTCCAGCGCCTAACAATCCGAGGCAGGTTTTTCTTGCTTGACGAGGATATCTCTGTTTACTCTTGACGATTGCAAGATTGTGGAATCCAGTTTCAAGTGGTAAATGAACGTCCAAGACATCTCGATGTTGGAAAGATAGGATGGGACGGAATTGTTTGCCAATCGCTTCGCCGAGGTAACCATCTTCCATTGGGGGTTGGCCAACGATGGTTGCTGGAAGTATAGCGTCTTTTCTTCTTGTTACGGCTGTTACGTTCAGAACTGGATACTGGCCAGTAAGGGAATAAAATCCGAAGTGGTCCCCAAATGGACCTTCTGTACGAGTCTCTTTTGCATCGACCCATCCTTCAATGACGACATCTGCATCAGCTGGAACCAGTAAATCTTGAGTGAGCGCCTTTGTAATTCTCAGCCTTCTCTTGCCCATGAATCCTGCAAACATGTATTCTTCCAGATTATCTGGTAGTGGAGCAATCGCTGAGAAAATCAATTCTGGAGGTCCGCCAATACAAATTGCAACCGGCATTTTCCCATCTGGCCAAGCGTCTGCATGGTCTGCTCCATGCTTGTGAATTTGCCAGTGGAGTCCAACTTCCTTTGGCCCAAACACTTGTCCCCTGTACATTCCAAGGTTGTGCTCCTGAGTTTTGGGGTCTTTCGTAACCACGAGCGGAAGCGTGATGAACCTACCACCATCCATTGGCCAGGTTTTCGGAATAGGTAATTTGGTAACGTCAGTTTCCATCCTAACCCTTTGGCAGGAACCCTTTCTTACTTTCTTGGGGGGCATCGAAATTGCATCCCTCAAAAGTGGCAAACCAGTCCAAGGCTTCTTCACGATGCCACCAATATCAGGTTTCATTAATGCTACCAATCTTTCTCCGATTTCCTTCTCATGACTAGCACCGAGTGCTCTCAGTGTTCTATCGTGAGATCCGAAGAGATTCATTGCGAGAGGGATTTCACTAATCTCTCCGTTTGGAAGTTTGGGGTTTTCAAACAACACGGCAGGGCCCTTGGTCTTGACTAACTTGTCCGCAATGGCTCCCGCTTCAAGTTCGACATCGACTGGCTCGGTTATTCTGATTAACTCTCCCTCTTTTTCAAGGTGGGAGACCCACTTGGACAGAGTACGCCAGGCCATGATATTCCTACGGCACATGCTTCATGAATCCTTGTTCTAATCCGACTTATTCAAGTCCTGTCGTGTGTTGGCCTAAACATGGCGACCTGCGATGTTTTGATTATCGGCGCAGGACCGGGAGGTGGCTCTGCAGCACTACATGCAGCAAGAGCGGGCCTCAGTACCATAATTGTCGAAGCTGACCCTGAGGTTGGAGTCCCCGTTCATTGTGGAGAATGTCTTTCGCAAATGGCTGTAGACAATCTTGATTTAGACTTGCCAGAAGAAGTAATCGCCTTGGATTGCAAAGGGATAAGAGTAATTTTTCCAGGTGGGACTGAGAAGCTTCTTACGGAGAAAGGATACGTTCTCGAGAAGCACAAATTCGAACAGTGGTTGATGTCAGAAGCTGAAGCAAAAGGTGCATCCTTACATCGCTCTCACAAGGTCACATCTATGGAAAGAATTTACAATAGCGAAAATAAATTTTCCAATTGGAAAATTGATGGTAAAGGTGAGATGTTTCCAATCGAATGTAAGGCGGTAATCGATGCTTCAGGAGTAAGTGGCGCGGCATCAAAAATTCTCAACATGGGAACCGAGGTTGAAGTCATTGCAGGGTTCCAATATGAGATGACAGAAGTCGATAATGACGGCTATCTTGATTTTTACTTGTGGCCTGAATATTCACCACATGGATATGTATGGATGATACCGAAAAAAGGTGGAAGAGCAAATGTCGGATTGGTAACAACCGACAAGAAAGGGGCGATCAAATATCTCGACAAATTTGTAGAGGATACCTACCTGAAAGGAAAGGGAATTCAGAATCCTGAATGGAGAAAACCTGGAGTCAAACCGAGGCCATTTGGTGGTACAATTCCAATTTCAGGTCCTCGAGAGATTACCACAGGAGATGGATTGATTCTCGTAGGGGACGCTGCAGGTTTTACCTCGCCTTTGTTCGAAGGGGGATCTCATCTTGCATTATGGTCAGGTAGAGAAGCGGCACAAACAATTGCCAAAGCGATTGCTACCGGTGATCTATCAGATAAGGCAATGCAGCCCTACGTTAAAGCATGGAAAAACAGATTCCCTCCTTATCATAAAATATTGAAGGGCAAAACAGCCCTTTACGAGATGAGCGATAAGCAGTTGTCAAACATGGCGAAGTGTCTACCTGAGGAATTAGGAGCGATGTCACCTTTAGATAAGGCTTGGATTGGCCTGAAATTACTGGTGAAACATCCGCTACTTTACTCAAAAGGAGTAATCAGCGTATTGCTTTCATTTGGATACTCAAGGGCTAAGCATTTTGGGTGGTGAAACTAAGTGGAATCTATTTTGATGCCGATTGCGGTAATCGCAGCAGCATGGGTGACTTACAAGCCCGATGCGCGGTTTACGTGGATAGTAGGCATGCCATTTTTTGTCCTCGCTGCTATGTTTACATTCAATTATGATGCAATACATTTGGTTGCCTGGTATGGCGATGAGGAGCTTCCGATAAAATATCGATTTGCAGCAACGTGGGCTGCAAGAGAAGGACCAATTCTCCTCTGGGCTGCTTGGATGGCCTTATTGTCGATAATTTGGAGAAACCCGCTTCAGGGCGAAGATGACAAATTGCACCTAATGCGATTGAGATTAATGAATGGTTTCGCTTTGACCCTTTTACTGGTAGCTTGGATTTTGGAGCCATTCAAAGAAGCAACATCAACTGGTCCGGGCCTGAACGAACTTCTACAAACAGATTTGATGGTAATTCATCCTCCTCTTATCTTCTTATCCTATTCGCTGTGTATTACGCTAACTGCGATTGCTATTTCGTCATTGGTTCTGGATTCTAAAGGTATCAAGGACAGGTTAATTCACGTTGGAAGACCTGCGTTTTTCTTTGCCACTCTGGGCATAGGTCTGGGTGGATTATGGGCATACCTGATACTTGATTGGGGCGGTTACTGGGCTTGGGATCCGGTGGAAACAGGCTCTTTACTTCCCTGGATAGCCTTAGTGATGTTACTTCACTTGCGAATGAGGCCTGGCAAAACAACTGACCACATGTGGGCTGGAGTAGCGATGGCTTGTGGTGCTCTTTCGCTATTTGCTACATTGGTGACAAGAGCAGGTGGGGTTTGGGCGGTAAGTGTTCACACCTTCGTAGTAAATTCATCCGGGTCACCTCCAGAGGACGTGTTTGGTAGATTGATGGTTTTGCTTGCAGACACGAGCGGTGTCGAAGTCCTGATGTATTTCTTAGGTATCACTCAGATACTCGCAATTTTCTTGGCGGCAAGACTCGGCTTCAAATTTTCAAACTGGTGGTTTGCAATGCTCCCTGTTCTAGCAATACTCGGTTTGCTAGGTGGAGGCGATGTAATGGATGGCTTCCCTCCGACGCTATTGGTGATAATTGGACTTGGTCCCTTTGTAGAATCGGGCATAAGGTCACTACCCGCAGGTCACGACTGGAAATGGTTTGCAATACCCGGTGTTATGGTTGGACTCAGACTCATTCATGGAATGGTTCTCTTTGAGTTGCTTTCCCTGCTGTTTGCGTTCGGTTTAATTTTCGAGAAAGAGAAATTGAAAGCATGGGGTTGGGCTGCTGCCGGAGTGATGCTATTTTTGGCAGCCTCATGGTCAGGAATGATGGAGATTTGGATCTGTGCGATAGGAATGCTGACTTTCATTTCACCTTGGTTCTTTAGTGAATCCGGTGAAGAATCGAAATTCTCTTTCAAGGAGAGGAAATACCAGCAAAGATTAGCGCTATGGACGCCAGTAACAGTGGTCGGATTATACCTAATTCTGACATTGGTAATTTTGATTTCAAGTATAGATGCAATACAATTCTCCGCTCATGAATTGTACGGTGCGCCATTCATCGCTGCAATGATGATGGCGATTACAATGTGGGGGTTGAGAGCAAAACCTGAAAGGATATTCTATCTTCTTATGGCAACTCCAGTCATATTCTTAGTTGCTTGGTTATTTGGTAATGACATGGGTTACGATTCGAAAGATACTATCGGTGCATCAATCAGTCGTGGTCAGATTGGTCTAGTCGTATTAATTCCTGCACTTATGGCCCTACCTGCCACAGTCTCATTAATCAAGAACTCAGAAAATCGTTCAATTTCTTTCTTTGCACACGTGATTCATTTCGGTCTCGTATTGATGATAATAGGTCACGTTCTAAGTACAACAATCATCGACAGAGGAACCTACTCCCACAGCGTTACTATGGTAAAAGATGAGAAGGTAGAGTGGGGTGGATATGAATTCGAATTCACCGATGTTGTAAGTAAGACTGAAGGCCTAGAGGTCGGAGATGGATATTTGGGCGCAAAGATCAACGTCTACGAAGATGGTGAATTGCTTGAAACATTAGAACCCGGTGTTTTACGATTCGATAGTCGAGCAAGGTCTGAAGTTGATCGTATTAGTATGCCTCACGGCGATTTAGTACTGATTATGGATGGGACCCAAGCGCAATCATTGATGGAAGGTAGCGATTTGGTTAGAATAATGGTTTACGACTTGCCAGGAATACATCTCGTATGGGCAGGGTGGGTATTGGTAATGCTCGGTAGTCTCAGGATTTGGATGCCGAAGAGGCACCCAACTGATTGAAATAGGGAAGTTAAGTCGGCGGATTTAGTCCCGTAACTTCGGGAAGGTGAATACTATGGATGAAGGAACAATAGTACACGTTGATTATGACTTATACTACGCAGAATCTGGCGACTTGGTCGAGACAACCAGAGAAGAAACAGCAAAGGAGCACGATGTACATCAGGAAGGTCGCGAATACACACCGCTGGTTTGTGTAGTCGGATCTGGAAACCTAATCGCAGGTTTTGAAGAAAGCCTACTATCCGCAAAGCCAAACAAAGACGTCACAGTTGAAATCGCAGCAGCTGACGCTTACGGTGAGAAAGACCCAGACCAAATCGAGACAATTTCAATCGACAAATTAGTTCGCCACGTAAGAGACCCCAAATCACTTTACATCGGTGGGCCTGTTACTATTGAAGGTCGACAAGGAACACTTTCCTACCTCGCAGCGGGTAGAGCAAGAATCGATTACAACCACCCAATGGCTGGAAAGACATTGAAGTATGATTACAAGATTGTAAAGGTAATAGAAGGTAAGGAAGAAAAGGTTGCAGCTCTGCTGGAATCCAATACTGGCCAATCTGGCTTTGAAGTCAGCTTTGATGGCGATGATGTTTCAATCGTATTGCCTCAAACAATGCTTTTCGACCCTAACGCAGCAATGATGAAGTTCAGACTTGTTACGGTTCTAAGAGAATCAGTTGAAGCAGGCAAGGTTTCATTCGTTGAGGTTCACGAACCAAGAGTTGCAGCGGACCATGACCACGACCATGACCACGACCATGACCATGACCACGACCACGACCACGACCACGACGAGGACCTATCCAAGTTGTCAGTAGCGGAATTGAAGGAACGCTGTAAGGCGGCAGGCCTACCAGTTGGTGGAAAGAAGAGCGACTTGATTGCTAGACTAACCGCCGAAGAAGAGTGAAAACTATCAAAATACTCTTCACCTAATTTACTGTGGACCAATCATGGAAGATACTGATTTCTCTAAGGGTGAATCCATTCTCATAGGGATAATCTGTACCGTAATCTTCGTCGTGATTGCTGGCCTAATTTTCACACCAGACTTATTTTGGGATGATTTCGTAAAGATTTACATTTGGGACCCGATTGTAAAGGATGCAGGCTCAAGTGGCGATGCAGGGTATTCAGGTGTCAATACTGCTGTATACATTCTTGGAATGATTTCCGCAGTAATAGTATTACAGGCCTTATTTAGAAAGTGGAGAATTCCAACAGATGACCACATGGTATGGGCGCTAATCTCCTGGGTAGTGCTTGCACCCGTCCTTCGTGTCATGGAGGATGCTGATTACTTTGGAGAGGGAGTTGATGTCCTGTTCATTTCTCCTGTAATCCACCTACATCTCGCCGGTTGGTTGATTCTTTCTGCTGTGATTGGTCACGTAAATCGCAGGAATGAGTTATCCATGCTCGCTACTCTTTTAGTTGCATATTTGATGTTCACTTCTTTACTAGTTCTTCCTAATGCGGCACTTCATGATGCTGGCGATGGATGGATTCTTGGAGGAACAATCGCAGGTGCAGTCACCATTGCGGTTGTAATTTTGAACACTTGGAATTGGGGGGCGATCTCAAGGTCAATGCTTGCCTTTGCAAGTGGATTAATCGTAATGGGATTAGGGCATTGGGCGCAACTTGCAGCAACTCCTTGGGTTCAGGAAAGTGGAATGATGCCAAAAGACCATGATGTCATAGTTCCACTTCTAATCGTAGTTGTACTGCCTTTAATTATCACTTATATGGTTTGGAAGAAAGGAGAAGAAGACCTCCGTCACTTGAGATTGACTGGATATGAAGTGGGGGTAATTCCTGACGGACTAACCCTTGATGAGTGGGAGTCTGAGGACAGGTCTGCTCATCCTGTAGAGATGTTATCACCTCGAGGTATATTGGCAACCCCATTAGTTGCTGGGATGCTGTTTGGCCAACTCTGTGATGGACTTGCTACCATGGTTGGAATCGACTATTACGGCTATTC
Organism: Methanobacteriota archaeon; assembly: GCA_038130705.1. GTDB lineage: Archaea > Thermoplasmatota > Poseidoniia > Poseidoniales > Poseidoniaceae > MGIIa-K1. The sequence goes on from JAYPOA010000002.1 coordinate 14,608, forward strand.
AGAGAAGCATCCAGTTTCTGACGCAGTTATTCAATTTGGAAACGGACTCGAAATCCTTGGAGAAGGAGCATGGTTATTCTTCCTCGTAAAGGCGACAATAGTTGGTCTGATAGTTTGGATGTTCACTCAAATGCGAGTGGAGTCGAGACAACAACATCTCCGTGTATTGATTGTTCTTGGCGTTATGATAGTAGGTTTGGCTCCGGGACTGAGAGATATAGGTCGATTAATTCTGGGAGTATAAGCGGTTGATTGAAGTCAAAATGTGACTTCGCTTACATTGGAGGGACAGATATGGATAGGCTACCAACAAGAGTCAACAAATCTGACCCCGATTATCAAAAGAGAAGAGAACACAACCTTTCTCTTATTGAAACCTTGAGAAATAGGCTCGAGATTGTAAATCAGGGAGGCGGTGGAAAATACGTCGAAAGACATCGCGGAAGAGGCAAACTACTGGCGAGGGAAAGGATTGAGAAAATTATCGACCCTGGAACCGCTTTCCTTGAACTATCTCCTCTCGCAGCATTCGAGTTGTATGACGGTAGAGCAAATAGTGCGGGTATAGTCACTGGTGTTGGCTTGGTTCATGGAAGAGAATGTCTATTCGTGGCAAATGATGCTACTGTAAAGGGAGGTTCATACTATCCGATGACGGTGAAGAAGCACATTAGAGCACAAACAGTTGCTCATGAAAACAATCTTCCTTGCATCTATCTTGTTGATTCCGGTGGAGCATTCTTACCAATGCAGGATGAAGTATTCCCTGATATTGGTCACTTTGGCAGAATCTTCAGAAATCAAGCAAGGATGTCTGGAGACGGTATTCCACAAATTGCCGCAGTTTTAGGAAGTTGCACTGCGGGCGGAGCTTACGTCCCTGCTATGAGTGACGAATCGATTATCGTCAAAGGAAATGGAACAATCTTCCTTGCAGGCCCTCCACTGGTGAAGGCGGCGACTGGTGAAGAAGTCACAGCCGAAGAATTGGGGGGTGCTGATGTTCACACAGCTCAAAGTGGAGTAGCAGATCATTTTGCTGAAGATGAGCCAGAGGCACTCAGGATGGTTCGAAATATCGTTGAGAATATCGGCACCAGAGAACTCGCTCCATTTGATAAAATAGAGCCTCAAGAGCCATTTTACGATTCAGAAGAATTACTCGGTTTAATTCCAGAAGATAACCGAACCCCTGTTGATGTAAAGGAATTAATCGCAAGGATAGTCGACGGTAGCAGATTCCACGAATTCAAATCAAGATATGGTCAGACGCTTATTTGCGGATTTGCTCATATTCACGGTTACAAAGTTGGAATCGTTGCAAACAACGGCATCTTGTTCTCCGAATCTTCGATGAAAGGAGCACATTTCGTGGAACTTTGTGGTCAAAGAGGTATACCTTTGGTATTCTTACAGAATATCACTGGATTCATGGTCGGTAAAGACTACGAAGCAGGTGGAATCGCAAAAGACGGTGCAAAATTGGTTACTGCGGTATCATGTGTGAATGTTCCCAAGTTCACTGTCATAGTTGGAGGCTCTCACGGTGCAGGAAATTACGGTATGTGTGGTCGAGCCTACGACCCGAGATTCTTGTTCATGTGGCCTAATAGTAGAATCTCGGTAATGGGCGGTCCACAAGCAGCTGACGTTCTCACAACGGTAAAACAAGACCAAAGAGTTCGAGAAGGAAAAGAGATGATGGAAGGTGAAGAATTAGAGGCGTTCAGAGCACCTATCCTCGAGAAATACGAAACAGAAGGAAGCCCATATTATTCAACAGCCAGACTTTGGGATGACGGGATTATTGACCCAAGAGATACCAGAGATATCCTCGGACTTTGTATTGCTGCAAGTCAGAATGCAGAACTACCAAACGACAGATTTGGCGTCTTTAGAATGTAATTGAAAATTTAAATTTGCAATTGGAGAATTTAACATGAATAATAAGCCAGAAACCAGCCTTATTTCCCTCGAAATTGAAGGAAGTATAGCGAGGGTTTCACTTGCGAGACCTGAGAAATACAACGCATTGAACGTACAGATGATCACCGAATTAATCGAGGTCTTCACTTGGACTGCAGAAAATTCTGTAGGGTCTACTGGAGAGTTGAGGAATTCACAAGGAGAAGAGAACCTTCGAGTGCTCGTTCTCTCCGGCGAAGGAAAACACTTCTGCGCTGGAGCCGACATCAACATGATGAGAGATGCTGGAGCGAATACGCCAGAAGAGAACAGAAAGGATTCCAAAAGGCTTGATTCATTGTTTAACGGGTTGTGGTCACACCCGTGCTTTACGATTGGTTTGATTCAGGGCGTAGCGCTTGGAGGCGGTGCAGGATTGATTGCTTGCTTGGACCACGTCATCTGCAAATCAGGGGTAAAAATTGCCCTATCAGAAGGAAAATTAGGGATTCTTCCAGCGGTAATAGGCCCATACGTATACAGAAGGATGGGAAGCGCTAATTTCAGACGACACGCAATGCTTGCAGGAAGAATGGATACAACAGAGGCGCTTCGTATCGGAATGATAGACGCAATAGATGACGAGTTGGATGCAACGAAGGTAATTTCCGAAGTTATGACAACGGGCCCGTGTGCGGTTACCGCAGCCAAGGAGCTATCCGTCGGTTTTGATAGATGGAATGGTGATGATGAATCACTTCGAGAATGGACACTTGATTTTACCAGCAGAATGAGAGGTAGCCCCGAAGGGCAAGAAGGCCTTTCCTCATTTTTGGAAAAGCGTAGCCCTGAATGGAAATCCGAGGAGTGATATTATGCTAAAACGCACTCTCGTCGCAAATCGCGGTGAGATTGCTTGCCGTATCCTACGGGCATGTAGAGAGGCTCAAATTGAATCGGTTGCTATTTATGCAGACAACGATGCTGGAACTATGTTTACTGAGTTAGCTGACATTTCTGTCAATTTACAAGGTGAAGGTCTCGCAGAGACATATCTCAACCAAAAACAGATACTGGAAATCGCCCAATCCCATGGCTGTGATTCAATCCATCCAGGATTCGGATTTTTATCAGAGAATGCGGAATTTGCACAAGCGGTTATGGATGCTGGCCTGATATGGATTGGGCCTTCTCCACATGCTATCAGCCAAATGGGAGACAAAATGACTGCAAGGATTACCATGAAACAGGCAGGGGTTCCAGTAATTCCGGGAGAGGAAGTGGATGGCGGGTTGGAAGAAGTGCTCGCAGTAGCGCCTTCAGTCGGATTTCCACTTCTACTGAAAGCAACTGCTGGCGGTGGCGGAAAAGGCATGCGTGCGGTCCACGACCCTGCAAATCTTGAGTCAGAGGCAAAAGCGGCAATGCGTGAAGCTCTGAATGCATTCGGTGATGATAGAGTCTATGTCGAGCGATTATTGATTGGTAGCAGGCACATAGAAATCCAAGTTTTAGCAGACCAGCATGGAAAGACAATCCATCTCGGAGAGCGAGAATGTAGTGTACAAAGAAGGCACCAGAAGGTGTTCGAAGAATCCCCAAGCGTTGCTCTTGACAGCGAGTTAAGAGAAGAGATGGGCAGAGCGGCTTGTGCTGCGGCCGAGGCGGTTGATTATGTTGGAGCCGGTACGGTAGAGTTTCTCGTAACTCCAAAGGGAGAATTCTTTTTCCTCGAAATGAATACTAGGATCCAGGTAGAACATCCGGTTACTGAAATGGTTACTGGAGTAGACCTAGTTCGAGAACAACTTCGAATCGCTGCAGGGGAGCCAATGAGTTGTGGCAAACTGAACATGAGAGGACACGCAATAGAGGTCAGACTCTACGCTGAAGACCCGGAAAACAACTTCCTTCCGGCAATTGGCCAACTAAAGAGATTCGTTGCCCCAACAGGTCCGGGAGTAAGGCTGGATACTGGGGTAAGGGAAGGAGACATGGTAACTCCTGATTATGACCCAATGCTTGCTAAACTAATAGTCTGGGCACCATCGAGGAATGAAGCACTGCAAAGGATGGAGCGTGCCTTAGAAGAATTTGTAGTACTTGGCTGCAAAACAAACGTAAGGTTCCTCGCCGAATTGTGTAGCCACCCAGACGTGGTAGACGGCTGGACAACTACGGACATGATCGAAAAATTATGGCCAAACGGTTGGTCTCCTGACCAAACGAGTATCGTAGAGGAAGCGGGTTTGCTTATCGCGGCCGTTTGTGAACAAACAAATTACGGCAAGAGCATAGCGGTTTCTGGGTCTAAATCAGAACACATATCTCCATTTAGCACACTTTCTAGGAGGTATCCTTGATGGAGTTCAAAACTAGCGGTGGAAAGATGGAAATCGAGCCTCATAGAGATGGCAAGATGTTCTCCCACAACGGCTTAGTCTTGCACAACGAAAACGGACTTTGGTTGGAAATCGACGGTCGTAAGTACAAGACTGAGGCGGTAAAGGTTGGCGATACTTGGTGGGTTCATTTCATGGGCCACACCTTGCAATTCGAAGTTGTAGAGCCTGGTGCATCCGGTGGTGAAGAAGACGGAAACCTGACTGCTCCTATGCCGGGTAAGGTATTGGAGGTATTCGTTAGCGAAGGCCAACAGGTTTCTGCTGGTGACCAATTGCTAATTATGGAAGCAATGAAGATGGAACACAAGATAGTCGCAGATAGGGATGCAGTTGTTGAAATCGTACACTTCAACGCTGGAGACCAAGTTACTCAGGGTGCTGAATTAATCAAATTGAGCGACTAACGTTTGTTATCATAACACCCTCATCCTTCATCGTCTGAATAATTGTTTCAATTACAGGTGTAGGCAAATCTTCAGGTGCGTGTATTCCATTTGTGAATAATTCTTCTTTAGACCACGCAAGAACACAGGAATATGTGACTAAACCGGTGGTTCTTGCCATACTGGAATCACCATCCCTTCCACCGTCTTCTACAGTCCAAGTTTCGACTATATTTCCTGCTTCTATGCACACTTCCATCCAAGTGAATTCAGGTCGTAATGGGTTGAATTTCCACGATTCAACCAGTTCATCAGGGCTGAGGTTGGATTGTTGATATTTCTGAATGTGGCCAGGCCACCTTACCGTATATTCGCCCATATTATCACACGGTATTGCGGTTAGGGAGCGAAGCCCATCGGTAAGGAAGGCGTCCATTTCTCTACCACTTGCGTCTATCTTGTGTAATTCGGATATTGCTGGTACAGTAGTCATTTGGCCATTCCTGACAATTCTTGCAGGTCTCGTGTATTCAGCAATAACATCGTGGGGAGAAAACGGTGCCATGTAGGACCAATCACCATCAGGCTCGCTTGGATTTCCGCCTACCTTGATGGTTACACTGTCTAACTTTCCATACTTTCGAGAAGCTAAGGCTACGAGCATGTTTGAGAGGCCGGGCGCAATCCCAACATCCCAAAGAATAGAGCTTTGTACATCTGAAAATCGGTCTGGAGTTTCTTCACTGAAAGATAGGTCGATAATGCGCTGTCCAGAGTTTTTGAGCCTATCAACCACGTTGTGTCCGATTGAACCAGGGACCATGTTTACGATTATGTCAGCCTCCGAATGGTCAGCTTCTAAGGCGCTTTCAAGATGGAAGTTGGCTTTTGTTTCCCTCTTTACGATATCAAACAGGTGAACATCGAAATTTGCATCTACGAGCTTTCGGGTTACAAACGAGCCAACGAGGCCACCGCCTAAACAATGAATCCTCATCATGTCAGAATAAACAGCCAGCGGATTCAAACATTTTGCTTCACAAATATAGTGGTCGCACAGGATGGTCCATCCAAGAATCATCGTTTTGCCAGTCAAATTCCTTTACATCAATGTATAGTTCGATTTCATTGCCATCTGGGTCCTTAACATACAGGGAATGAGAAATCCCATGGTCGGAGGTGCCAACAATATTTACACCAGACGATTTGCATTTTTCTAGCGCTTTCCGTAGATCGTCATCATCCTCACCAATACACCATCCTGCGTGATATAGGCCAATTCGATGACCAGTAAGTGGACCTGGGGCATTTCCAACTTCAATCAATAAGAGTTCATGATGGGTTCTTCCGCCTGTAAGTGCAGTAGCACGGCCCCCGAATGTTGTTCCTGCAATATCTAGTCCTACAATTTCAGTGTAGAAATCTACCATCGGTTGCATTTCTCTTACGTATAGGACGTAATGACCTAATTCTGGCATGGTTTATTGCTCTAGTTTATCGTAAAAAATCATTCCTCAGAATCGTTTTCGATAGAATTTGTCCTCGGTAGAATTACCCATAGTAATGCGATAATATTCAGCGGAGCAAGCATTATTCCAACAATAGGGCTCTCCTTCAGGAAAGGTTGCTCGCCCATTGAAACATTTCTCCACCAGTCGCCTTGCGGGACTAATTCTCCAAGAATGAAGTTCTCACCAATCTGAGGTGTAGCTACGGTTAAATTTCGCTCCAATCCTTTTGTTGAAACCAATTCAAGAGGCTCATCCCAGTGATGTAATGCAAGTTCGAATTTTGAGTTGTGAATAGGCAGTATTGCGTCTGCATGCAAATCTAAGCCTGCTTGAACTACTTCTGCGGGCATCATATGGATTTCTTTCCAGGCGATGTTGTACTGGCCAGATTCGAGGAATGCGATATCAAATGGCCCGTATTTTTCTCCGATTACTTTGAACTCCTCCATGTATCCAGTATCGCCACTGAAGTAGATTGTTTCATCGTGCAGGTTGAACACCCACGACGCCCATAATGTGGTGTCGCCGTTGAATATCCCCCTCCCACTGAAATGCCTTGCAGGAGTCATTGCAGCGTGTAAATCCGATGAAATGTTAACTTCATCATACCAATCCATCTCGTTTACATTATCGCTGTTTATTCCCCATTCTAGCAGGTGAGAGCCAACTCCTAACGGCACGAAGAATTCAGAATTCTCGAGGAACTTCACCGTGTCCATATCCAAGTGGTCATAATGGTCGTGGGAAATGAAAACGTAGTCGATTTCAGGTAACTGGTCAAGAGCATACGAGTTCTCGTAGGGAAATGGTCTTGGTCCAAGGGAAAGAGGTCCTGCGCCATCATCACCAAATAGCGGGTCAGCGATTATGGTGACATTGTTTGAGCGAATGAAAATAGTAGAGTGTCCAAGCCAAGTAACGCTTACCTCTCCATCTTCAAGGGTTTCAAGAGAGAAGGGTTTTGATGGTAGTTCCACATTTGGTGACCTGAGGTCGTCTCCTACCATGTAGTCTCCAAGCGTACCCC
>JAYPOA010000002.1:21848-35832 GCA_038130705.1 Methanobacteriota archaeon
TCATCAGGGCCTAAGCTCGTAGGTTGTAAATTGTGAAATTTACCATCTTTGTAGTTCGGTGAATCGAATTCCTGCGCCTCACCGCCAAAGCTTGAGGCATAGTTTAGGGCAATTGAGGTGACAATAATCATGACAGTAACGAGTGTTACGATGATGAACGAAAAGAGTTTCAGCTTTCTTTTGAAAGTAGGCTTAGTAATATCGTCCTCGGTTCTGGTGAATAATTTCGTCTTTGATAGTAATCTTATTGCAAGCCAAAAAGTAGCGATAATTACCGCAATTACAACGATTGAGGTAAGGTTATTTCTGTAAAAAAACAGCGATAATCCCAAACACAGCAAGGGTATAGAGAGCCTGTCATTTTTTGAAAACAAAAAACTGTAGAATCGATTCGAGTTCATAATTTCACCAATCGTGAAATCACATTCTAACTTTCTTTCCGGTTATTGCTCTCCAAACTCTTTGCAGAGGGTCATAATACCTGTCAACAACTCTTTCCTTCAACTGGATAATCGCATCATCGGTTATTTGAATTCCAGCAGGACAGACTTCTGTACAGCAACGGGTAATGTTACAGTATTCAACACCGAATTCTTTCTTGATCTCAGGGATTCTGTCTTCCTCATCAAGAGGGTGCATCTCATATTGAGCAAGTCTAACCAAGTTCCTCGGGCCAGCGAATTCATCGAATAATTGGTGGTCTCTTAGAACGTGGCATGTGTTTACGCAAAGGAAACACTCGATACATTCTCTAAATTGTTGCACACGGTGTGCTTCGTGCTGGTTGAACTCCCAGTTTGGCTCTTCAGGCCCTTTGATTGGCTTGATCTTCTGAGCAACATCATAGTTCCATGAAACGTCTGTGACCAAGTCCTTGATGTGTGGGAATGTCTTCATCGGCCTAACTTCGATTGGTTGGCCCTTTGGTGTTTCAGCGACTACATCTGACATTCTTGTCATACACATCAAACGTGGTCTGCCGTTGATTTCAGCACTACATGAACCACACTTTCCAGCTTTACAGTTCCAGCGAACGGCCAAGTCGGGCTCTTGTTCGTATTGGATTCTGTGCATGCAGTCCAGAACGACCATTCCCTCATCGAGTTCTAATTCATAGTCGACTAATTCGGCTTCGTCGCCTTCACCACGAAGGACCTTGAATTTCTGATTCTTACCTTTGAGTGACATCAGTTGCCACCTCCCTGTTCGGCGGCTCTTTCTGCTATCATGGTCTTTACTTCCTTGATTGCGTCTTTGAGGTCGTCTCTAATCTCTTCGACTTCTTCTTGTCTGATTTTTATTTCACCATCTTCCATCCAGATGATGTTCAGATTCTTGCCCCAGAAGTCATCATCGTGTCCTGGGAAGTCGTCACGGGTGTGTCCTCCCCTGCTTTCTTCACGGGCTAGAGCTGCCATTGTTGCGACCATTGATATGTCAACCATGTTCTTCAGGTCGAGGGCTTGATGCCATCCAGAGTTGTATTTCCTGCTGGTTCCAGGGAAACACTTCTTTTCTCTATCACTGAATGCTTTGAGGTCGTTTACGGCTTCTTCCAATTCCGCTTTGGTTCGAATAATACCGACCTTTTCCTGCATCATGTCACGCATTTCGTCGTATATTCCTCCAGGGTTTTCACCCTCGCCTCTTTCTAGAGGTGCGAGCATTTCCGAGATTGCTGCTCGGACTTGAGAATCATCGATACTTGGCTGAGCGAGGTCTTTTGCACGTTTTGCAGCGTGTTCACCGGCTCTCTTACCAAACACGATAAGGTCGGAAAGGGAGTTTCCTCCAAGTCTGTTCGCTCCGTGTAGACCGCTTGCTACTTCTCCACAGGCATAGAGTCCGCCAACGCTCGTTTCTTGTGTCTCTGCGTCGACTCTAACTCCGCCCATGACGTAGTGTGCTGTCGGTCCGACTTCCATCGGTTCTTTGGATATGTCAACTCCAGCTAATTCCTTGAACTGGTGGTGCATAGATGGAAGTTTAGCAAGGATTGCTGCCTCGCCTCTGTGTGAAATATCAAGGAAAGCACCTCCATGAGGGCTTCCTCTTCCAGCCTTTACCTCACTGTTGATCGCTTTAGCTACAACGTCTCTCGTTAGTAATTCAGGTGGCCTTCTTACCGTCGCAAGTTTGCCAGATACAACTTCTTCGACCCACTGGTCTGATTCTTCAATAGATTCTGCGTGGTCTCCTTTGAACATTTCAGGTACGTATTCGAACATGAACCTCTCATCTTTGTTATTGAGAAGTCTTCCACCTTCACCTCTCACTCCCTCGGTCACGAGAATACCTCTTACCGATGGAGGCCAAACCATTCCAGTTGGGTGAAATTGTACGAACTCCATGTCTCTTAGTTCAGCCCCAGCCCAAAGTGCGAGTGCGTGACCGTCTCCAGTATATTCCCACGAGCCTGAACATACGGACCAGCATCTAGTGATACCGCCAGTTGCTAAAACTACGGATTTTGCGGAGAATGCGTGGAAGTCTCCGTCAACTCGGGTGTATGCGACACAGCCTGTGACCCTGTCTCCTTCTTTGAGTAGGTGCCTAACGGTGTATTCTGTAAATATGTCAATACCTTCGTGGATTCCTCTTTCCTGGAGGGTTCGAATTATTTCGAGACCAGTTGCGTCACCGACGTGGGCTAATCTTGGGAATGTGTGTCCACCAAAATTTCTCTGATTGATTACGTTCTTTGGTGTGCGGTCAAATACTGCGCCCCATTGTTCCAATTCTCGAACACGGTCCGGGGCTTCTTTGGCGTGGAATTCAGCCATTCTCCAGTTAGCAAGCCACTTGCTTCCCTTCATGGTGTCGTGGAAATGAACTTTCCATCCGTCTCTCGGGTCGGCATTTTGTAAGGCTGCAGCGCAACCGCCTTCAGCCATAACTGTGTGAGCTTTTCCAAGTAAAGACTTGGTAATCATTGCAGTCTTTGCTCCGCTTCTTGCGGCTTCAATTGCTGCCCGTAGGCCTGCTCCACCGGCTCCGATAACAACAACGTCGTATTCGTAGGAGGAGTATTCTTCAGCCATTTTAAGCACCTCCTACAAGAACGAGATAGAAATCATCAATGATGCCCTTTGAACATGCGATTGTCCATGCATCACCCACGAATACGAGACCCAATGAGATCCAGAACCAGAAACCGTGGTCTCTGTTAATCACGCTGATCTTTGAGAACATCTTTCCTCTAATCTTGGAGATTCCAGTAGCCCACCTGTCGAGCATTCCACCAGAAAGGTGTCTTAGTGCGTGACAAGAAGTGACATACATTGTCAAACAAATCGATTCCAAAAGAAGGATGATTGTTCCACCAGATATTCCATATCCGCCGTTTGAGAACGTCATAGTGTGGGTGATATCCCACCACTTGATTAGAAGAATTGGAATTACCATGTAAAGGAAGTATCTGTGCAGGTTGTTGAATAGGAAGAGGCGCTTTTCACCCTTGTAACCGATTTTCTTGTTGATCTCAGGCTCATCAACCCAGCATCCTGTTGGGCTTGCGAAGAAGGTTCTGTAGTAGACTTTCCTCATGTAGTAGCAGGTTCCTCTGAATGAGAAAGGAATCCAAAGAATCAGAACAGCAGCGTTTACCCAAGACGGGTGCTCCCAGTCACTGAACATTTTCCACTCGAGTACGTTCGGAGAAAACATTGGAGAAGTTACGTATGCGCCATTGACGTCATATGCTATGTGGTCAGAGAAAAACACGACTCTCCAAAGAGTCCACAGCATAGCTGCAGTTAGCGCAATTCCCATTGTGAGAGGCTGTGCCCACCAGTTGTCAATTCTGTTTGTTCTGCCCATTCCGTTTAGCATCGGAAGTTTGAGTCCTTCACCCATTTGGTACACCAGCCCCGACCCCTATAGGGGTCGGATAAAGTAGGCCACTTACCATGGGGTCTTTGACCTGTTCGGATGTTGTTCAACTCAAGATTGAGAAGTCAACTTCGGCTTCAACCATCTCAATTTCGTCAACATCCATCTGTGCGAGTTGTAATTTTCCAGACAATTCGTCGTTGACTGCGTGCCAATATGAGTATGCTTCGATGACCCAAATTCCAGATTCTCTGGTACCGTTTCCGCTACCTTTCACTCCACCAAATGGTAGGTGTGCTTCAGCTCCGGTTGTTGAGTTGTTAATTCCGGTCATACCGGCCTTAATTCCAGTCTTGTAGCGGTATGCTTCTAACCTGTCATTTGTGTAAATAGCACTTGACAATCCGTAAGGACTTGCATTTGCTAAATGTAATGCATGGTCAAAATCATCGGCCTTTACCACGGTTACCACAGGTCCAAACACCTCTTCGTGGAAGCAGTTCATGTCTTCGGTTACGCCAGCATAAACGTGAGGCCACATGTAGACACCTTCTTCTGGTGAGCCCTGGAAGTTTTCTGGTGTGTTACCAGTTGCGATTCTTCCCTCTCCCCATAGCTTAGTCGCTCCATCTGATTCGACCATTTCGATTCCTTTGAGGAAGTCAACAGCATATTTTTCAGAAAGCATTGAACCGTACAATACGTCATTGTGATGTAGTGAATCTCCGATTCTCGTCTCCCTGACTTTAGCCATGAATTTCTCCATGAATTCATCATAGATGTCCTTGTGAAGGATTAGATTCCCAAGGCTGGTACATCTTTGTCCAGCGGTTCCAAAACCGCCCCAGTAAGCACCTGCTACAGCGTTGTCGATGTCAGCGGAAGGCATAACGACGAGCGGGTTCTTTCCACCTAATTCAAGACTGCATGAGACGAGGTTTCTTCCACAAACTTCGCCGATCGCCTTTCCAACTGCGGTACTTCCTGTGAATGAAATTTTGTTTATTAGTCCTTCATCAACTGCGTCAACAATGTATTGTCCTGCACCGCTTCCTTTTCCGTGAACCAGGTTAATTACTCCATCAGGCAAACCAGCTTGGTGCATTACTCTAGCAAGAGCATAGGACAGAAGCGGGGAGTCTTGAGGAGATTTCCAAACACATGTATTACCACAAATGATTGCTGGAATCATCTTCCAGAATGGCACTGCGGACGGGAAGTTGCAGGCATTGATAATTCCACAAACCCCAAGTGGTCTTCTGTATGTGAAGAGTTCCTTGTCTGGAAGTTCGGAATTTACCGTTTGGCCGTACAGTCTGCGACCTTCAGACTGGAAGAATAAACAGGTGTCGATTGCTTCCTGAATTTCACCGCCACACTCCTTCAGAGTCTTTCCGATTTCTCGAGCTTGTAATCTGACTAAATCATCCTTATTCTCCATCAGTAGGCGACCCATATTTCCGATGATTTGCCCTCGAGTTGGTGCTGGCGTTGCCGCCCACTCATCAAGAGCGGAACGTGCGGCCGCTATTGCGGAATGGACATCCTCTCTCGTGGAGAGAGGGAAAACTCCTAACTCGTCTGCAAGGTGAGCTGGATTATTACTGACAAAGGTTCCACCATCCGATGCAAGGGTTAGTTGTCCGTTGATTATGTTGTATCCTTTAACCTTAGGTAATCCGTTCGGATTGTTATTGTCGATTAGTTCGAGACCGGCTTCTAAAACATGCGTCATGGCTCGGCGTACATGATGAGGAACATGAATCCACCGGATTCGATAATAAGCGAGGATTAAAAACGGTCTTACTTTAAGGCAAGATGTCTGGAGGGGTATATATGTCCAAGGATGATGGTGAATCAATTTCGTTAAAGGTATCCAAAGCAATTCCAAGTGACGTCGGTCATGGTCGCGCAAGAATAAGCGGTGAAAATGACCTTGATTTGAAACCAGGTGACATCGTCGAAATTAAGGGAGATAATCGCTCAACTGCGGCTATATACTGGAGAAGTCGACCAGAAGATGCAAAGATGGACATTATCAGGATAGATGGAATAATCAGAAAAAATGCTGGTGTTAGCCTTGGAGACAAAGTAACCGTATCGAAGGTAGATGCAAATATCTGCAAGAAACTGGTCCTGTCTCCAGTAATGGCCAACAAACAGCAGGTAAAGTTCGGCCCCGGTATCGAAGGATTCGCTCGAAGAGGATTGAACAAAAGACCCGTAATGGCTGGAGACAGAATTTTCATTCCGGGTATGACTCTATTCGCTGAGGCTCTACCGTTCGCAGTACTGCAGACAACTCCTAAGGGAATCGTTCAGGTTAATTCCGACACTGACATCGTAATCAAAGACGAAGCGATTGATGACGACCAAGTCGGACAGAATCAGGGAATTACATACGAAGATATCGGAGGTATAGGCTCTCAATTACAAAAGGTAAGAGAGATGATCGAACTCCCGTTGAAGCACCCTGAGTTATTCCGAAGATTGGGGATTGACCCACCTAAGGGAGTCTTACTTCACGGTCCTCCTGGCACTGGTAAAACAATGATTGCAAAGGCGGTAGCTACCGAAACAAATGCGCACTTTGCAACAATCAACGGCCCCGAAATCATTTCGAAATATTATGGTGAATCCGAGAAGCAACTTAGAGAGATCTTCGACGAAGCAGCAAACAACGCTCCAGCAATCATATTCGTGGACGAAATCGATTCGATTTGTCCAAAGAGAGAGGATGTTAGTGGCGAAGTTGAGCGCAGAGTTGTAGCTCAAATGTTGACACTGATGGACGGAATGCAGGGAAGAGACAACGTCATCGTTATTGGCGCTACAAACCGAAGAGACGCAATGGACCCTGCTCTGAGAAGACCGGGGCGATTCGATAGAGAAATCGAAATCGGAGTTCCAGACAGAGATGGCAGAAAAGAAATTCTTGACGTCCATACCAGACAGATGCCAATCGCAGACGATTTCGACGTGGATTGGGTATTGGAGAATTCATACGGATTCGTTGGTGCGGACTTGGCCGCTCTTGTAAGAGAGTCTGCGATGAAAGCTCTGCGCAGATACTTGCCTGAAATCGACCTTGATGAAGATACCATTCCACCGGAAGTGCTTGAGAAGATGGAAGTCAGAATGGATGATTTCCGCCTCGCAATAAGAGAAATTGAGCCAAGCGCTCTAAGAGAAATTTACGTTGAAGTTCCTGACGTATCATGGGAAAGCGTGGGTGGCCTTGAAGAGATTAAGAACAGATTGAAAGAAAGTGTCGAATGGCCACTGACAAAGCCAGAACTCTTCGAACACTTCGGAATAAAACCACCTCGAGGTATTGTTCTATTTGGTGCGCCAGGTACTGGAAAAACGCTACTTGCTAAGGCGATTGCAAATGAAGCAAAAGCCAACTTCATCTCAATTAAAGGACCTGAATTGATTTCAAAATGGGTTGGGGAGTCTGAAAAGGCAATAAGAGAGATTTTCAAGAAAGCAAAGCAATCCTCTCCTTCGATTATTTTCCTCGACGAGTTTGAATCTATCGCTGGAATGAGATCTTCTAACTCTCAAACCGGAGGCTCGGATGTGGCAAATCGAGTAGTAAATCAACTATTAGCAAGTATGGACGGTGTCGAAAGCTTAGACGGCGTAATCGTAGTAGCCGCAACTAATAGACCTGAGATGATAGACCCCGCCCTCCTAAGAAGTGGCAGATTCGAAAGAGTGCTTCACGTTCCTCCGCCAGACAAGCCAGCAAGAGAAGCCATCATGGCAATTCACAGCGATGGAATGCCTATCGGTAAATTCTCTATGAAGGATATACTAAGTGGCCTCGATGGATTTACCGGTGCTGATATTGAAGCCGTGTGCAGAGAAGCAGCGTTGATTGCAATGCGAGCGGGTAAGAAAACCGTAACTAAAACACACTTCGAAGAAGCCATTTCAAGAGTTCGACCAACCGTCACTCCAGACATGCTTGAGTATTACTCCAAGATGGAAGAAAGATTGACGTCTGGTCTATCCAATATCAAGCGAAGTAGAGATACCAGTTTCGGCATGGAATCGATGTGATTTTCCGGTTGATTGAAGAGGTTAGTAAGATTACGAATATCAGGAGCGGAGTCCCAATATGCCAAGTTTCAGCAACGAGTTCATGTCAATGAAAGTTGTTGATTCCAGCGGGGAGTTATTGGGGACGCTCCAGGATATCGTCATCGACCCACGTACAGGAGACGTAACTGAGATTATGGTAAAGGTCGAACAGGAAATCGATGTCACAAAATTGCCTTGGTCGATGAAAAACAATCTGTGCGTAATTCCGGCTCAAGAAGTGAGAGAATTTGACGACAGAGTCGTGCTTCGCAGGTGAGCATTACACTATCACATAGGCACAACATTCTAAACCCACTAAATTCCGTCTATGTCTGAATCTTGTACCAAGGTGAGTTAATATGAGCGAGGGCCCACGCATAAACAGAAGGAGAATAGCCCTCCAGTTTGCGTTTTGGTTCGTTCTAATTATGCTCCTTTCAACCGTTTTGTCTCAGGTAATCAATATTGGAAGCCAAGACGGGCACTCTGCCTATGATGATGACTGGAATGACATGTCAGCATTTAGGCAAGACCTGAACGATATGGGTATTGATACCAAGTCGCTCGTATCATCCCCGCTACTGCTTTCTGATATCGAGGACCCTGCAAATACTACTTTCATCGTAGCTGGTGTTGAAAGAGATACAATTTCACTGCCACAGTTTTCAACCGATGGACTGCTAACGTTTGCTGCAGAGGATGGTTACTCGCCTGCGGAAGTTAACGCAATCAAAGAATTCGTTTTCGCAGGTGGAGACGTTCTGGTTTTGGACGATTTTGGATATTCATCAACAATCGCTGAAGCGTTTGGAGTTCGCTTCAAGGGAGTACAACTTTACGACACCGTTTACGTTACCGAACTGGATTATAACTTCGTTTGGATGTGTATGCAGGAAGCACCTTGTGGCATGGATGGTACGCAATTAGACCCGGAAACCCTTGACAATCATAGCAGGTGGTCAGTCTTAGACACTGGATCTCACATCTGTAATGTTTACAATGGCAGAACGATGGCGAAATCAGATGCTGGAGTTTGTGCACAACATTGGGAAAACGGTGCAATTGTATACAACGCATCATATCAAGTGTTGACAAATAACATTACAGGGATAGACATCATTCCTAACGCAAAAACTGGAATGGCGAAGACAGAGGTTAGAGCATACACCTCCGCAGAAGCAACGATCGACGTTAACGGTGATGGAGAAATTTGGGTTGGCTCTGAACAAACAGCAGAAACACCAGATGAATGGGGTCAGTTCAATCTATCAATCGAGGTTTGCATTTCCCAAGACTGTAACATGAAAGACGGTGGCAGAATCACCTTCATCGCAGACGGGTCAATTCTAACCAACGCACTTTACGATTACGAAGGATACAATGATGGGAAGTATGGAGAGGCTACGAACCCTATACCTCGAAATGATAATCGCAAGTGGGCTATGGACTACATTGCTGATTCCTTAGTCGACCCAACCGCAGACGGGTCAACACCTGATGCTCCAGGATTTGCACCAAACGCAATGGTAATTTTTGATGAAAGCAGACACATTCAGCCAAACCTCGCATCAGAATCGTACAACACGGTTTATTTCTTGCTGGTCTACTTCACTGGTGAAGGATTAGCAATGCTACTTCTATTCCTGATTCTATTCATCGCTTTCGAGGCGGTTCTTCTAAAGAAGAAAGACCCAGAAGCATGGAGGCACATTTTCAGCATCATCTATTACGGATTTGGTGATGCAAATCGCTATACTTACTACGCCAAAGCTAACAAGATTAAGCAGGTGTTCCTGTCAAAGGTTAGGAATCAAAATGGATTGACGAGGGAAGAATTCGATTCTCTACCAGCAAGAGAATTACAATCTATGATCGATGACCCAATCTTGGTAAAATTCGTATTTGAGAATAAAAATTATTCATTAGAACAAACCGTTGCAATCGTGAAACGAATCAAGGTTTGGGGGAAGACGTGAGGTGATTGTGAATGTGGACTAGGAAGGCTTCTTTTACATTTACAGGAGGTATCGCCCTGATACTCATTGGAATGATGATTTCCAACCATCAGATGATGATTCTCGGGATTTCATTCATCGCTTTCATCATGGTTAATTCATGGGTAAGTGGTCATGGTGATGTTGAGGTCCAAAGAACACTATCTGCTGACAACCTGTACAAAGGTGACGACCTGTATGTCGAACTACTTGTAACAAACAGAAGTCGCAGAAAAACGCAACAACTCGAAGTCTACGACAATATCCCTCACGAAATGAAACTACGTAGCGGTCTCAATCAGATGCGCTTGAATCTAAAACCCGGTGAAAGTGCAAGGATTCGCTACGTTCTTCGATGCCCTCTAAGAGGACACTACTCGATTGGACCGGTATCACTTCGTTACAGAAATACGTTCAACTTGTCAGTAGAAGAAATGTATGTCGACCACCACTCAGACATGATAGTATTCCCTCAAATAAGAGACGTAGAAGAAGCATTCATCCGCTCGAGGACTGCGAAAATGTACACTGGTGCTACCACTCTAAGAACACCCGGTCCAGGAACCGAATTCTACTCGCTAAGAGAATATGTACCTGGTGACCCGTTCAAGAATATCAACTGGAAAGCGTTTGCCAGAACGGGAGACCTGATGATTAACGAAAAGTGTAGAGATGCTGTAACAGACTTGTACATCATCTTGGATAGTAGAGATATTGCAAGAATCGGTACAGTTCTGAAGAACCCGCTGGAAATGGGAACCGTAGCAGCAGCGAGTTTAGCATCCTTCTTCCTGAAACGCAGAGATTCTGTGGCGCTTACGATATATGACGAAAAATTGTCATTCCTACCTCCAGATACAGGAGATAAGCAGTACTTCAAGATCCTATCATCTCTTGCTGGAGTAGCGCCAAAGGGAACCATGCCATTACAAGCCGTTACTAACAGCCTTGCTGCAAGATTTAGCCGTGGCAGTCCCGTATTCATCATATCATCATGCGAGGGTGACGGAACGGTTCCTGCCGCTGTAAGAGACCTTGTAGGTCGTGGCCACGAAGTAACCGTACTTTCTCCATCTTCTATCGACTTTGAAAGATTGGTCAGCAGAATTCCAAGAATGTCATACGAAGTTTTGAAACTTGAACGACAGAATAGGTTGACATCATTAGCAGGATTTGGCAGTCAGGTAATCGATTGGATGCCAGATATGGATTTGTCACAAGCACTATTGCAGGTGAGGGGTTACTGAGGTGAGATAATGGCAGGTGAAGTAACTCCACAAGGCGAAGGAGCACGTTCCTTGCACCTACGTCAGTTACGTGTTCAGTGGCAAATAGTTACTCTTCAGGTGTTAGCAACACTCGCTCTCGTCTGGATGTACCTTGAGGTTGTTTCAACTTATGTTGTAGGCAGTATCGACCACACCCTTCTTTTTGATACTCTTGAAACCGCACTCGGAACAGAGTTGCCTATTGCGGATTGGCTAACCGGTGCTGGTAATGACGGACTGGCAAGATTCTACGTTCCAATTGGACTTGGATTGGGTCTAGGTGGGTTAATGGCATTGTTGGCATTCCAAACTCCAAAGTTCCAGCAAAGAGTTAGGCTTGGTTTCGTGATTGGTCTGATTCTATTGCTCGCAGGTAGATTCACTATCGGATATGTTTGGCAACTATTCCAAGACGGTTGGAGCGTTCCAGGAAACGACGTCTTACAACTCCTTGAATGGCCTTTATTGATGATGCTCTCTATCGTCGTGCTCGCAGTGTACCTGCTTCCACTAATTACCGGTGCTAGAGGAATCTGGGGATTGTCGAGACGAGGTGTTGCTTGGTCGATTGGATTTACGTTACTCTTCCTCGGAATTCACGCAATTCTCACATTCCCTCTGATAAAGAATCAGTTAGGTACCTACGGTGCTCAACTTACAACATTGGAGATCATTGTTTCCGAACCAGATGTTTTTGGTTTGGTCACCGCTGAGCAATTCTCTCTAATCCTAATCGCTTGTCTGATGATGGTATTCCAAGAATCTGCATTTGGAGTGATTCGTCTTCTTGAATACGCATACAGACTGCCTGAATCATGTAAAAGAGACCCTGAGTATGTCGGGCAAATGGATAATTTGATGAATGGTCACTTAAGGCATACCGCAATTTTCCTTTCAATGACGATTGTAGCGACTACAATCGCATTAGGTTTCCATTCTGTACTTTTGGAATGGGTATCGGGCATCACTGGTTCTCAATGGGCATCACAAGTTAGTGAGTCAATTGAGCTTACACTGACGTATGGGCTTGTCATTTCCGCTTTACTTTTCCTTGGAGTAATGGCATTACTGCGATATGTAATACCATGGCAGAGGTTCTGGGGATTGATCGAATCATCTTTCTCTTCAACTTCAAGAGATTGAGTCAAATTAGTATAATGTAATATACTACAGACATTCAAGAATCCGTTATGTCGGATGGTCAACAAGGCAAGAAAAAAAGTAAGATTTTAGCATTTCTAATTGCGTTAATCTTGGGTCCTCTCGGATTCCACAATTTCTACTTAGGCCGTTGGAAGCGTGGTTTTACACAATTCTTTGTGGTACTGATCACCTTTGGTGCTGGTCTACTTATCACAATCCCGTGGGCTTATATTGAAGGTCTGCTGATTCTTATCGGCAAATATTCAATGGGTCCGAAGCCTAAACCAGCATACACGGATGAGTCAGGAATTGCATATGCAGAAGAAATCAAAGTAAGCGCAATGAAAGAATATCTTATTGCAACATTCTTACTATCTCCAATGATAATATTGTCAATTTTCACAATGGGTGTACCGATAATTTTTGCAATATTGTTCTATTTCTTGGTTGGAGGTCTGTGGAACATAGTAACTCGTTTATTCATAAAAATGATCTTACCTATCTATGCCTCAGTATTCAGCGCAGGAAAGAAGTTCTTGATTCGTTTCTCTGAATACAAAATTCATCCAACATCGACCAGACCTGAACTATTTAGAGCTACGAGAAAATTGAGTATTACAGCGGTTTTTGTTTTATTCTTTTTAATCAGCTTAATCGCTCAATCAAATACCGGCATGGTTACTGAAGGAAATATACCCGATGCGGTAATTTGTGATGATGGTACTTTTGAAATATCCGGAATTTGTGATGATGAGAGTGTAGGTACAACTTGTGATGCTGATTGTGTAATGGAAAATTCGGGAGCCATCGACAGAGTTATGGAGGCGTATTCTTCAGTAGAAATAATTTTAATTTTGATGTTTTCTCCATTTATTACATTACTTATTGCTCCAAAACTCGAATTGACGTACAGTTCATTAAAGATTGTAGAAAAGAAGACAAGCTCAATGTCTCCAAACCGAGAACAAGCGAATGATTTGACTAACGTAGGTGCAGGTTTTGGTGCTTTAGTTATCTTTTTCCAAACTGCGTGGAGGATTTCATCTGCAGCTGTCCAGGATGGAGACGTTACCACAGGTGTCGGTTATGTAGCAATGATTTTGATATTGACTCTGATGTTTGTTTTGATGTTCTATCCACTGATTTGGTTCCCTATGCTGAAATTTACTAAGGCGTTCGAATCACACGTATTGAAACTTGACAACTCATTGGTGGACAGCAAAGGAATAGAAGTACATCAATTGATTTATGATGATAATCAACTTCGAATTATGCCTGTAAAGAATAATGTTCCAGCCACATTCCAAAACCAAATTCCGATGCCACAACCGGTTCCAGCAACCGCGTCATCGCAACTTCCACCACCTCCGTTAGATACCGGCTTAGCGCAGGTAGCTTCTCCTCCCGCTCCTTTGCCTGCTCCTATGCCAGCAAGTGGCCCAAGTATCGATACTCCAGCCCAAAGCACAGACGAAAATGGATACGAATGGGTTCTTCATGAAGGGAAGAACTACTACAGAGTGATAGGTTCAAATTCACCTTGGCAAGAATTGTAATTTTGAATAAAGGGATTAGTTGTTTATCGAAATGACAAGATTGTAATTCAAATCCTACTATGTCAAATCTGCGCTCCAAAAATCAACTATATCAGATTTGATT
>JAYPOA010000002.1:35842-71665 GCA_038130705.1 Methanobacteriota archaeon
CTCCAGCCCAAAGCACAGATGAAAATGGGTACGAATGGATTCTTCATGAAGGGAAGAACTACTACAGATTGACAGGTTCAAATTCACCTTGGCAAGAATTGTAATTTTGAAAAAAGGAATCAGTAATTAATGGTATGATAAGATTGTAAGGCAAACCCCCCTATGTCAAATCCTCGCTCCAAAAATCAACTATATCAGATTTGATTACTACACCCCATGTGGACAGATGACCAATTGATTGCCCAAGGATGGACTCAACCCCAAATTGAGCAGTGGAGATTGGAACAAACTTTTCAAGCGACTGAAAAGGAACATACTACTGTGCTTGAGAATGTCACTCCTCCCGAGAATATTGGTTCTGATATAATGACTAAATCTTCTGTAACAGGTGTCTTAGGCTCGGAAAAAATGCAAACAATACTTGTAGCTTGCATGATGATTGTTGTTCCTCTAACTCTCTACAGTTCATTCATCGCTGAAGGCCCTCAAGGCCCACAAGGAGATAGTGGTATGCAAGGCGAAAATGGAACAGCGGGATCTAGTCTTCATCTTGTAGAATCATCTGATGATTTGCCTGTTTGTGATTCATCCATTGATAATCAGATATTCTTCGTAGTAGATACCTATGGGTTCGAAGTCTGCCAGAATAACATGTGGTCCGAGGTAAATTTGACCGGCCAACAGGGCCCATCTGGAATGGATGGAAATCCTGGGTCTGATGGGGCAGACGGTGCGAACGGCACAGATGGTAATGACGGCCAAGATGGAGTAAATGGCACAGATGGTTCCGATGGCCAAAACGGAGTAAATGGCACAGATGGTACCGATGGAATCGACGGTTTGAGTTCATTGATTGTCTCTAGAGTCGAGGCTCCTGGAGTAAATTGCGTAAATGGAGGAACACTAATTGAAACTGGTATTGATGATAACGGTGATGGCGTTCTTTCATCACCAGAAGTAGATGATTTTGTTTTCGTTTGTAATGGAAACGATGGCTCTGACGGTGCCGATGGCGCCAACGGTAGTTCTACAACGACGATGCTGGTTGCTAGGCTTGGACCTGCTCCTGCCTACCTTGGTTGTAATGGAACTGGCCAATTACTACAGCAGGGAATGGATGATGGTTCAGGAGGAGGAATTGCACAAAATGGAATTCTTGAAGCAGGAGAAATCATCACAAGTACGCTAATTTGTACAACATTTTCAGTTGGTTTAGTTGAGGATATCAACCTAGGTACAGGGGGCAGTAATCCTTCTGATTTTGTGACAATCAACTCGACGATATATTTCACAGCAAACAATGGTAGCACATTCGGGATATGGTCCCTTGACATTAACGACACATTATCTCTTGAATTTTCAGGTTCTGCTTTTGGATTAAGAGCAATAGGTGACCAGATTTTCTTCCTTGGCGCTAGTACTGCACACGGAACTGAGCCATGGATATACGACCCATCAAATGGTTCTGGTTGGATGATTTCTGATATTAACTCAGGGCCTTCAGGAAGTTTTGCTGGAGAATTTACTCTTGTTGGAACTACGGTATATTTCGCCGCCAGAGACAACATTAACTCTGTGTACGACCTTTGGGCCTATGAAACTGTTAATCTCAGTCTGTGGGAAGTTGAAACAGATATCCAACCGACTTCGTTGATTGCCGTCAATTCCGACCTCTATTTTTCTGCGGGGCCTAACTCCGGAAATCTCGAATTATGGAAGCATGAGACTGCTACAAACACCACATTCATGGTAAAGGACATCAACCCTGGAGTGCTCTCTTCTTCACCGCAGCACCTTGTTTTGATGGGAACAACATTGTACATGTCTGCAAATGAAGGAACAACCCACGGAACTGAATTATACGCATATGATACAACGAGTAACTCCACATCGCTCGCAGCAGATATCAGACCCGGATTTGCAGGAAGTTCACCTTCAGAACTGGCCGTACTTGGAGACCGAGTTTACTTTCAGGCAACCTCAGGCTCATTTTTCGAAATGTGGGTTTACGATTCTAGTAATAATTCGTTTTGGGAGATTACTAATTTCCAATCAACATCTGGCACTGGGGGGCCTCATGAGTTCACAGTAAATGGCAACCTCGTATTTTTTGCAGCAGATGATGGTTCAACCGGTGAAGAATTATGGGCGCATAGTTCGATCAATGAAACAATTTGGCAGGTTATCGATTTAGACCCGTCAGGTGGACGAATTGGAGACATTCATCTGCATGAAGGCAATATCTATTTCACAGGTGAAGATAGTCCGAATGATTCAGAAGTATGGAGACTTATCTTCTCGAGGACTGTCACCGCAGTCTGAGATAGAAATTTATATTATTCTGCGAATTGGAATACTTGATGACGTCTCACACAAAGGTTGCTAAGTCAATCCATTGGAGCTTCATCATACTCTACTGTTATGGAATTTTCAAACAGGTAGACGATATTTCTCAGTTAGAAGATAGCGGATTACTAATTTTTGAGGTCATATTTGCAAGCGTTTTTCTCGCTATTGTAATTATGAGATTTTTCTACATGCGGAGGTTTGATAATTTCCTCGGTGCACAAGTTCCAGTTCATCGAGTCCATCGATTCATTGGAAAAACAGTCCACATATCCATGTACTTGTGCCTGATTTTACTTCCGTTATCAGGATTGATCATTGCGGGATTATTCACCCGCGGAATAAAGGATGGCTGGATGCAGGAAGTCGCATTAGGCCTGCATGAATTTTCAGCTGGTCTAAGTTACGTTTTGATTGCGACACACGTCTCAGCAGCGATTTATTCTAGAATCAAGGGTGAGGGCGTGTGGTCAGCTATGGTTCCTATTCTGAAGGAGGATGGGCCGTCAAAGAACGAGATAGTTATGAAAATTTCAAAATTTGAAAATGAGGTATACAACCGTATTGATGAATTTATCACGTCTAAAAATACTGATGATTGATGCGAGCATTATTTCATCGTATGGATTTTTTGAATAACTCTACCAATTCCTTCGGTGAACATCAATAGAACAATTGGGATTCCACAAATCCATGACAACCACAATTGAGCACCGCTCAGGTGTTCACCGAGCATATTACCCGCATAGATTGAAGCTATAAGTAGGCCCAAGAAGGCGATTTTTTCCAAAAACATTGGATAATCAGAACCCATCTAACCGCCTCAGAGGTCAATTCCATCAAGCGAATCCTCTAATTCGCTCAGTGAAGAATCATCTCCCAAGATTACATCAGCAGGTTCTACTCTCTGTTCCCACCGTGCGTCTAATCTTGCAAGTTCTTCTTCAAGACTCGACCTCATGTCTTCGTAATTATGTCTCGATACAGGTCTTGGTTCTGCGACCTCTTCTTCAACAGGAGTCGTCATTTCTTTCCATTCCTCTCCGATATCACTCTCTTCAGTAACAACAGCGATTTCCTGGTCGATTAATTCAGAGTTCATCGCTTCGACAACCGCTTCATCTACGGGCTCTCTTTGTGCGGTTGAGAAATTGTCCCTTTCGTAAGGTAGAATACCGTCTCTCTTGAAGTCCCAAAGTGATCCTCTTACCTCTCCGTCGACGAACCCGCTTGCGTCGAGCTGTGTGAGTAGTTCTTCGAGAGCACTGGTAGTAGCCTCTAATCTAATTGAAGAACCAGCGTCTCTCATATCTGCTTCAAGGTGAATGTCATCTAAGGCTTTCTGAATTAGGGCCCTTGTTTCTTTAGCCAATATCGGCAAGGATTCGGGCCTTCTCGTATTTCCTATAAGTGCCCTAATCTGGTCAGATGGTGCGCCCAGTTTTTCCAACTGCTCAAGGACGTTTCTTATTCTCCTCAACATCGTAATTGAGCGTTCATAATCCTCGAGTAGGTTTTCCAAGTCGAGTACGAGACTGGTTACGGTTTCTCCAAGTTGGTGCTCTAACCTCTGTTGAACAGACCACCTGGCTAAACCTCTAACCGCTCCTGCAGTTTGTGGAACTTGTCTCTCAAGTAAGGACATCACTTCATTGGAAAGAAGGTTCCTTGGAGTCTTTGCGACGTGGTCAACGACTCCTTGGATGACTTGTAGTGCTCTTTCGACAGCCCTATCGAGTAATGATACTGAATATCCAAGCGTTCTTGCATGTTCTAACCTTTCCAATACAGGGCCGAGTCCTTCAAATTGCATACTGTCTGTAAGTAATGCTTGAGCGAGAGGTTCTTCAGATAATTTGGCTCTGAGTATTTCTGCTTCCTTGATATCGGATAGCGCCTCTTCGTGAGCGACAGATAGAGCCTCCGCCTGACTTAGAAGATTGGATAATTCTGCCTCTGCCTGGCCTCTTCTTGCTCCAAGGTCTCCAAGTTCTTTGAGGACAATCCTTCGCTCTTCCATCAATTCTCTCATTTCTGATTGGATCATCGTGGAGCGATTTTCTTGCTCAGTAAGTCTTGTGCGGTCTTCTTCAGTTCTGTTTCGAGATACCTTTTGCTCTTGTGCTAACTGATTAAGAATCATTTGTGATTCACTAATTTTCACTTCGATTTCAGCAAGTTCAGCTTGGGCTCTTCGGTGTCTGTCTCTGGTCGCTTCGACTTGCTCTTCGATCATTCTTTGACGTCTTTGGTCGTCTTCGATTCTGGTCCTTATGCTTGATAGGGTTGCAGAGTGAGAATCGATATCACTTGATAGTGCTGCTTCCTTCGAAGCCATTTCCTCAATTCTAGCAGATAGTTCTGCACTCTTTCCAGAATCTCCTAAGATTCTCGCTAATTCAACAGCCCTTTCGCTAAGTTGGTGTTCAAGTTCGTTAACACGCTTGGATAGTCTGTCGCTTCTCGATTCAGCATTTTCTGCTGTAGCCTGGGCTGATGACAAATCCAGTTGAAGTTGGTCAATTGTTTTGTTATAACTTGCAATCTTATCCTGGATGTCAGCGACCTGCCTGCTTGCTTCATTGGCAGTGACCTTTGCTGAACTCTCACTCTTCTGGGCCGATTCTAAGGCGATGTTGAGATTTGCAACCTCTTGTTCGGTTTCCACTAGTTTCAACTCAGCCTTTTCGAGTTTTCTTCTCAAACCATCATCCATTGCGGACTTGACTTCGATTGTAGTAAATCCTTGAGATGGTTCAGCGATTGAAATTGCAAATTCGAATCTTGTCCTTTCCTTCTTCAATCTATCAAGACCAATCTCAAATCCATATAATTCTTGCATGGTTTGCTTAATCAATTCTTGACGTGATTCAGACCTCGTTCTGGTTGTAGATATTTCTGTACAGAATCCTCCAAGATTGAAATCGATAACGTTTCCAGATTCTGGTCCAAGAATGGTTCCAACCGGTAGTCTATGCAAGGTTAGAACCCTCTTTGATTCGGTTAGACTGCTGACCGCATCAACTTGTTTCATGTCTTTTGGAGCCTGGATTGCTACGGGTATTCCTTTGACCAAGGCTATGCGTATCGCCTTTGATGATTTTCCAGCGGACAAATGCCCAGTGACCTGCTCTTGTACCGCAGTAGTGAGCATCGAAATCACGGCATCAGTTCCACCTCTTCCTTCTCGGATTACGTGTCCATCTACGAGAGCCTCACCTCCAGCTCCCATAGCGGAGATGTCGCCTTCCATCATAGACGCTATTTGGTTAATCAGTCGGGTGTGGTCAACATCTGCTTCAGTCCAAATCGCTAGTGCGATGTCTCCAGATTCAGCGAGAAGTAGTGCTCCGTCACCTGTGTGTAATGTCCAATGGCCTTTGCCGTCCAAACCGAGGTCTGAAGCTAATGCCCTTCTTCCGGCAACGGTTTCCCCAACTTGGGCTGCAAGTTCTAGTGGTGTAGCCGGTAGGTCTCCAGCATCATCGATTAGCATGCCTCCTTCAACGGCTATTCCGCCCCTCACTTCTGGTCTTGCTGAAATGTGGTTTAATACAGCGGATAGGTCACGAACCAACAAGCGTTCAACGCTGTCTCCATAACCGGTTAATCCTCTGCGGTCAGCAGCGTGCTCAAACGCTTCCGGAAGAACTTCTGCTACTGCTCCCAGTGCTGCCTGGGTCCATGATTTTGCCTTGAGACGATGTTGCTCTTTCTCAAGTTCTTCAAGGCGCTCCCTTGCTGCGTTTCCGCAGAGTAATACCTTGCCGGTTTCGGGTTCCGCTATCCAACCGACGACTCGGCCGGCACGTACTATTCTGTGGCCTGCGGCGGTTGCTCTTCGCCCCATATAGGTCGATATGCATCCATGCTCAAACGGCATAATGCTACCATAGGTAACGTCAATTTCTTCATCCACAAGCGCTCCATATGGAAGTTCAAACATGTTATCACCTTACCAGAGAGTTGAGCACGTCAGTATCACGATCTACGGCATGTCGCCATCTTGCAATTCGAGAATTTTTCTTTCCTCTAATCACCAAACTTGTGTCTGAACTGATTCGAGAAATCAATGTCGTTTCATCTCCTTCAATCCAAAGTTCGATTCCTTCACCGAGACTTCCTCTTTCGAGGTTTGCAAGTTCTCTAACGGCAAGATTTGCAAATTCCAAATCTGGATTTTTCCCCCTTTTACCAACCGCTGAAATTAGGCCATCTTGTCTTGAAACAAGATAGGCTTGTTCAGCACCTGGTAGGTTTTGGAAACCGGCCAGAATTCGTTGCAACATATGCGCTCAAGTTGTTGGAGATTCTAGAGGGCTTCAAGAAGTTTGGCATTGAACAACGCCCGTAGGGCGATTTGTGGGGTAAATTGAAATTGCCAACTGGTTTTGTTGGAAATGGATATGTCTGACAATAAATTTCAATTGCAAATTTGATTTTCCAATTGAAATTTTAAACCAATGCCAATAAGACGGGTACCTCTTCGACCATCCATGGGCGAGTTGTTTGAGGTGCCAAGTTGTGACAAATGTCTCAATCCGGCTATCCACCACCAAATTTACTCAGGTCGCTCGATGTGTGGAGCGCATCTCGCTGACAGCGTTCGCAAGAAAGCGTCGAAGGCTTTGCGAGAACAATTACAGATTCCTAAGGGCAAACATCTCACGATTCTCGTAGCTATTTCAGGTGGTAAAGATTCAGCAGTTCTATTGGAGAGAATCCATGAAAATTTGTCAAAGAGGAGAGATGTAACAATCGTTGCAGGTTGCGTTGATGAAGGAATTGAAGGATATCGCCCTCCATCTTTGGAATGTGCAAGAGAATTAGCCGAATCTTTGGATGTTAGATTCGAAACAGTTTCCTATCCCGAGTTAGGTTTCAAAGAAATGGATAATGTGGTAACAAAAATGATTCAAATTGGAGACAAAAAGGCTCCTTGTTCATATTGTGGGGTCTTTAGAAGACAGGGTATCAATCATCTTGCTGAACGTGTAGGTGCGGACGTTATCGCATTGGGCCACAACCTAGATGACATGGCTCAGACAATCATGATGAATATGCAAAATGGTGATCTTGAGAGAACGCTTAGACTTGCACCACATACAGCAACTCCACTCGCAGGAATGGCGCCACGAATCGTGCCATTGCGTTGGATTCCAGAGCAAGAAATACACTTGTATGCGCTACACAAAGGGCTTCCTATCCATCATGAAGAGTGCCCTCATGGAGAGGGTGCACTTAGGTTTAGACATAGAGAAACCATAGCAATGATGGAAGCAGATGTTCCTGGAACGAGACACGGTCTTCTCAGGATGGCTGATGACCTGAAGAAGTTACACATGGCCGCTGGTGGCACATTCAACACCATTGAACCGGTAAAGTGCTCGGAGTGCGGGCAGACCTGTAGTGGGAAGTTGTGTAAAGCCTGCGAGATGAAAAAAGCGGTAATGGACGATTAGTCGCGAAGTAACAAGCGTTTAAATGTGGAATTACTTCGAATACTACTATGAAGAGGGTAATTTTGGTCACCCTTTCTTTAGCGACTCTAACATTTATTCCAACTGTGTCTGCTCATGGTGGTGGAACAACTGATGCTTCAACCGTTTTGATTATAGCGTTACTTTGTTCAGTATCTGGTTACCTTCTTGTCCAGAAGTTTGCGCATTTTCACAATGGAAAGGTTCCTCCACTCCTCTTTTCGATGATTATTTACACGAGTACAGTTCACATAATTCTGGGAATTGAGCGCCCTTTGTTACTTGTGGGAGGGGTTGGTATCCTTGCTGTAACGATTTATTCCATGCTTGGTCAAGAAAATTCAATTCGCAAGAATTCGAAAAAACTAATTTCTTTAATTGCGATATCAATGTTCATCGGTTATTTTGCAGAGAATCATGACATTCATTATATGGCAAAAGATTATTTGGGGATTACAACAAAAATTTCTGAGATAGTTATACTGGCTATAATGGTTCGAAAACCAAGAGAAGTATCTATGGAGCAAGAATAAGGTGGTGTTAGCATCAGAAAACTAATCTGTATAATTCTTTTTTTAACTATTATACAATACCCTGTTGATGCATCATCCCACGGGATGGAAGGATATTCAGAGAGCGGTTGTACTTGTCACGGCTCTGACCCAGGAAATAATGCAAATGTGACGATTGAAGGTGTTCCTGACAAATATGAGGCTGGAGAAGATTACACACTCATGATTAAATTATCAGGAGGGCCCTCAGCTTCCGGTTCTGGGCATCAAGGCGGATTTAATCTAGCCGCTTCTGGTGGGACATTTTCACCATTAGACGCCTCTACATACACAACCGAAGAAGGAGAAATTACCCACGAACACTCAGGCGCTAATCAAAGGGAATGGGCTGTGACTTGGACCGCCCCGCTGTCTGAATCTGACATTAGATTTACCATCGCAGGAAATATCGTAGATGGAGACCATCAACCATCAGATGGCGACGATTGGGCTCTCGCAACATACACCTCTCAAGGTAGCGAAATGACATTAAAAGACAAACTCGATTATTACATGCCTGCAATTATTGTATTCGGACTGTTCGGGCTCTCTTTCATGATGCTTAGAAAATCAAAGAACTGAAATTGTGAGTTTTTGGTATTTGGATACATTATATTTTTCAAACAAGATGGATTGGTGTGGTTATGAGATGGTGGGTAGTTATCTTAGCACTGGTGATTGGGATCGTCCTCGTAGTAGGCATCATGGGTGTAAGTTACGAAGACACGATTGAAGATATTCCAGTGCCTGCTGATGGAACTGGGTGTGCGATTAGTGAAGATGCACTACCTAAACCTCCATACGGTGATTTCTTGCCGGTAGAGGTTGATGCTGATTGGAATCAAGATACTGTTTGGGTTGGTATAATCACGGGCCAGGAAAGAGCCCGGTTAATCGCGGCATCAACTCTCGATAACGATGTTGTTGTCGAGTGTGACCCAGCTACGATTGAATTCGAAGCTGGTGGGCCAAACGCTCAATCTGAAACAGGATTTACCTGGGTTTTACACGAAGATGACCATTACGCAATAACCGGAGAATATGGCGTAACCGACGGCTCTGGTGGTATTTTGGATGGAATCGGAGATGGAGACGGTACTCCGTTAGTCACAATGATGGACGTTGAAGTAGATGCTCACGCATCGCTTGGCTCAACTCTTATGATTGCTCTTGGGGCAGCAGAAGCAATCACCGTAATTGCAGGTCTTGCAAGCGTTATGAAAGGTAAAGACGAGTAATCAGAGGATATGAGTCCTAACTTCACAAGATGAGGGCTTCTTGGGCGCCTCACTGAATCCAAATTTACAGGGAGTCATCTCCGTCATAGTTCCTAATCCTCTACCGTTGATAATTCCCTGTGCGGATGTGACTTTTGAAACTCTGTCGATTGCGTACCATTCTTTTCTGTTGTTGTTAGTGGTTCCGTGAGTTTTTGTTCCAAAGAGCAATTTCGCAAAGAATAATTCGACTGTGGCGATAAAGAATAGTGACCTTTTGAATGGAATGCGCCATCCACGGTTCCAAGAAAGCTGGACATTCATAGTTTCAGTAACGAGTGATAGACTTCTTTCTTTATTATCGATTGAAATGTTTTCGATAATCGTGTTTTCAAATGCGTACATCGAGTTTACGTAATCTGCGATCTGCTTGTTTGGGGCAATAAGGGTCCGATTACCATTTGAGTCAGCCCACATTATGTCAGTGAATTTCCCCATTGGTGTATCGTGCCAGTCTCCAATAACTATTCTGTCACCTGATTCAAATGCACATGACGTAATCCTTCCCTTGAAAATATCCATTCCATCTACGCCCTTCTGCTCGTTCTTGAAAGGAGTAATCTCTCCGATGTAGGTAATCAATAGGATAAGTCCGAGCTGGGCGAATAATCTACCTATGTGAAATTCTGTATCGTATTTCACGCCGTCTAGTGCGATGTTGTTTATCCACATGTTGAGATTAGCCCAGTAAAGAGCGATTAACATCAATATTCCAAACACGGCAGAATACTCTCTGGTCTTTCTCGGAATTATCGTCATTCCAAAGAAAATTTCAGTTACGCCGCTTAAGTAAACCCAAAATTCTGGGTCGCCGAGAATCTTTGGTACGATAGGATTGTACCATTCTGGTCGTACGAAGTGGTCAATCCCAATCGAGAGGAATATGAGGCCAACGATCACTGCCGAAATATCTCTAACAGTAAGTTTAACCATAAGCAGAGAATCATCACCTAATACAAAAAGAGGTGTTATTGTTCATAGAAGGAAGTTAAGGGCCCTTCAGGGAGCCGAAGTTCCCTGAAGGGCGAAATCCCAGTATCGGGTTATCAGATTTAAGAATCAAAATTCTAGATTTAATCTAGGTGGATGATTCCTACTTTCTTTACGTTTGCCTTCTTGATCTTGTCAGGAAGCCATGCTGGGCCGTTTGCAGGCTTGTCAACAGTGCTGATACTACCAGTAAAGTGGTGTACCCTCTTTGTTCCACGCTCTCTCAGCTTAATGTCTGAGTGACCGCGGGTTGCAGCTTTTAGAGCTGCTCCACGTGGTTGTCGGCTTGCAAATACTTGGCTGGTGTCTTTTCCGCCCTCCATGAGAACGAAGTACTTTTTTTCACCCATAGGTTCTACCTCAGCGTTAGCACTGTTTGATTGGGGTTATAATATTTGTGCCGATAATCGTTATACTGCGGGCCATATTTGGCGCAGTACGGCTTTTCCGAATGCGAAAACGGCACAGTGGTGCGTTTTCGCCTTTAAAATTCAGCCCCAGCCAGGGTTTTTGTATCCGTTACACCGGGGATTTGTCTGATAATTTCTACAACGGTTTTAGCGATTTCTCCAAGAGAACCGGCTTCCAGTTTAGCGATTATGTCATAATCGCCGAATAACATAGTTGCGTCGGTGACGCTTGGCACTCTCTTTATTGCTTCGTATGCTTCGGATTCTTTTCCTGGTGATACATTGACCAGAACATAACCTGCTGCCATGAGTATGCCATTGTATAGTAACACATGAAACTACTCTATCGTAGGTCTTCCATCCCTTCACGATATTGTTCCCATTGTTCTGTAGTCCAACCGTCTGGCATTGGACCGTCCAGCCAGTTGAGGAATTCTTCGAGTGTCCAGCCCTCAGGTATTCTTTCATCTCGAGTGGGCTCAGGAGTCGACTCTTCGACAAGCCACGTATCTTCTCTTGTATTCTGAGAGCGCCCTCTTATGTACATTGATGAGATCACCAAAACCAATACCAAACCGATCACTCCGCCAACGATTTGCATGTTGAAAGATTCTGCAGAATCTGTAGAATCTTGAGTTGTGTCAGTGCAGTTTTCAATACAAACGGGACTAGGTTCAACATCTATCATAGCAACATACTCAACTTGGTTTTCCGACCAGTCTACACATTCTACCTTTAGGTGTATCAATCCTTCAATTGTAGTGGGTGGTAACCACGATGTAGACCACAATCCAGTGCCGTCTAAATCGGTTACAGAACTGTTTTGCACGAAGTAAACCACTGTACCATTCTGAGTATAGTGCGCATTACATGTAGCATCGATTCCGTCTGCGTCTTCCATTTCGACGAGTGCCTCAATCAGTGAAGCATGTGAGACATTCTGCGGATGATTCACCGTGATTTCTGGAGGTGAGTGCATGAATTCGAAGTACAGGTAGGATAATGAAGAAAGGTCATCTATGTCCATAATACGAACTCCAAGAGCCCCTTCTCCGGGTACGAATGATGAATCGAGTTGAATTCTAAATGAGTACACGTCAGTTTGTTCTGGGCTATCTATCCCACACGAAACCAAACTTTGCTGTGGAGCGACTACAACCCAACCTAGCTGTTCGAGGGTTGCTGTCGCCTGGGATAATTCTCTAGTTGATTTGATTCTAATCACGGCGTCCGCAGTCTGTCCAAACATTAACTCATCAACGATTTCTCCTTCACGACAGAGATCTATCGAGAGAACTTCTGGTAGGGAAAGAGAAATTTCGGAAATTAAGGTAGCACTACCCTTCATACCGTTAGCACCAGTGATTTCCGTTTCGATAATCAGGTCGCCAGATTCGATTGCTTCTTCAGTAGAGAGAGGAATTATCGCTACACCTGATTCGTTAGAAGAATCGAAATCGATTGGGATTGTAAATTCGGATTGGCCTGGCCACTGTATTGTTACATCTCCGTAAACTCCTGTGACGTAATCGTCGGGGTCTGTAACCGTGATTTTGAGATTTTCAGTTCCATCAACAAGCAAATTGTTGGTAATATTTCCATCTTTATCAAGAAGCGATAAATTTACTTCAGGTTTTTGGTCTCTTATTTGGATAGTTCTCTTAGAGATAAAATCTCCAGTACTCGTCCTCAACTCCAAGAAGAACGGTTCAAGGCTTCCCATATTTGGCATAGTAAAGGAGGAAATGTAGCAGTAGTGTCCAAAGCCAGAACCCGGGACATAGGTCATCCCGTCTATGTTCCCCCTACTCGCAATGAATAGGGGTGTTCCCGATACTATGTCGTGGTCTGCGTCTAATACACATGCTCTCAGAGTTAATACATGCCCTCGTTTTATTCCGTTCGTAGGTTGTGTTGTTAGTATGGTTACTCCATCCCATTCAGAATTATCAACGGTGGAGACATGAATGCCGTACCAGAATGCTGGAGCATTTGTGATGTAGGCTATGCCATTCTCCGTTGCATTCGTAGTAAGATTAGACAAATCTGTGACAATCACCGATATATCAAGCACCCCGAGTTCGATGTCAACAGGCAGTTCGATTGTTGTCCACCAGGTTTGTCCGTCTTGACTGCCGGTGTTTTGCCAAGTCCAGTTAGAACTCACATTCTCATAGGTAATTCTCCAACCAAGTAGTGCAGACATCACTCCAGAATCATCATCGGTTTCAACACCACACTCGAATCGGTCGCCTCGACTGTACTGCGAGGAATCGCAGTAGATCTCGTCAATCTCTGCAGGTGAGTTAACCCAAACTATGGTGTCGAATTTATTGAGGTCTAAGTTCCTCTCAGGATGCAGTGGTGAGTTTGCATCCCACCTAATTGCGAGGTTATTCCAGCCCGCTCTTGAAGTGTTTAGTTCAACGGTGATGATTTGCCGGCTACCGATTTGGGAACCATTCGGCATGGTCATTGATTTGTTATGTAGAACAATACTTCCAAGCTTGTCTATTACCTTCAAATTACCAGATGCCATACCAGGGCCAACATTTTGCAATGCTATGTCTATTGAGAATGTTTGGTTAAGTGAAACATTATCGTTTATTCTAACATCTAAAATTTCAATGTCGTGCACGATATCTGCATAAGGACTCATTTTTGGGTCACCTACAACAACGCCCATCCAACTAATCATCAGATTGGAAGCAGCATAGGATTCTGCGAGATTGTACCCGCTAGCGTAAGTTGATAGTAATACGCTTGGATAAGATACGGCTGTAAGGTATGGCTCATACACGTAACCTTTGGTTCCACTCGCTCCATCCTCGAGGATATCTGCAACCAGCGATTGGCCGTATGAAGTACCCCAGTTGAATGAACGTGCTCCGGTGCTCACTGCGGTTTCAACAATCGAACCGTTAACCCATTCCATGTGAGGTCTAATGGCTCTTAAGACAATTGAATCAATGTACAGAGAGCCACTTGTAGAGGTTGGCACTATGTCGAGATTGACCCTGACGGTAAGAGACGTTGCATTTTCATGAGGCCTAAATCGCATGTGCCGATTAGCCCAAGAAGTAGTGAAATCTTGATTTGATGAGGTATTAGTGAAAAGTTCAGTACCATTCTCGAATGAAGTCACTTCTACATTGAATTCGGCGAAGACTTCTCCAGTTCTCGTCCCGTATGCCCAGATATTCCATGCGTGGCCTTTGAGATAATCTGGAATCTGATACTCCGCTTCCAAATATGCCACATTCTGTCCATTGCCAGAGTAAGGTGAACAATTTGTTATTATGTTTCGACTGAGTGAAGTAATTGAGGAATTATTGAGTGCAGTATCCCAAATCATCAGATTGTCGATCATGCCCTCAAAGTATGCATTTCCAGCCCTGTTAACTCCCAATTTGTAGAGGTCGAAGTTGTTAACTGAACCACTTGGGAAATTAGTTTCCCTGACTAGAACTCCATCCATGTATTGGCGAAGATGCCCCGCATCATATACCGTAACGAGATGTGTCCATTTTTGGGCTTCGACATCACCAAAAACGTGAGTTTGGTTGTTGTGGAGTCGCCATTTGCTACTGTAAACCATGTGTTGGAATGAATAATTCGAACCGGCGTTATCATCTATTGCAAAGGTTGCAGCGTAGTTGGTTTGATTGGAGATATTTGCATAGACCCACTGACTGATTGAGAAATTTCCAAGCCAGTCATCAACGTCTACCTTGAGATAATCGTCGACCCCATCATACCATAGGCAGTTTCCATCTAAGCAGGTTCTCCAATTTGAAGAATTCATTCCATAAAGTGTGAAGTTTGAATCGTTGGTCAACTCATCAGTAGTGTTTGAACCGCTACCCTCTTCAAAGTCCCACTGGTGGATTAGATTGTCTTCTTGCGGAATGATGTCTCCCGATACGTAAAACGCAGTTGATGGAATTACGGCCTTAGTGGTGTTAGGTCCTTTCCATGAGAAAATTAGACCGTGCGGACCTCCACCTTCGAAGAATTCAATTCTGAAATCGTGATATCCGGCCTCGAGATAAAGTGTAGCAGATTTTTCAACCATGCCGTGCATTCCCGCATTTTCTACGGTTAGGTTATGGTTAATCCAAAGCGCAGAACCGTCATCAGAATTGATGTAAAAAGTCCAATTTCCGGTGTGTGGTACATCGATTAATCCACTGAATCTGCCACCCCAATCATACTGGAATCGGTCATCGAGACCAGGATATGCGTTAGTTGAAGATGAATAGGCGAGATTGCTTTCCAATCTGACATAATCTGGCACCCTGTCGATTAGAGGTGGCATGGTCGCAGCATTGAACGTAACACCGTTGTTATCGAAGAATTCTGAGTAAATTCCCTGCTTGAGGTATCCACTTTCCTGAGTACAAACCGTTTGAATTTCGGCTTGCATTGCACTGTTTCCACCCTGCTTTTTTGCTCCTTGCCTAATCCAAGAAAACGAATCGCCATTGGAAACGCTTGGACCGGTTACATTCCAATACCGTGCTCCGCTTGAATAGGCACTGTCAGCTGTGTCGAATCCTCCGTTAGGCATGAAATTTTGATTCCAATTTCCATCATTACTTCCCCAAGAAGCGTATCCTATCACGTTGGAAACGTTGGTTACAAAGGCGGTTTCTTGATCGAACATTACGGGTAGGTTCATCGTTCCATTAAGGGTTGAATTTGCTAAATAGAGGTCATCGTTCCAGAATTGATATCCCGAGGTGTTACGATTGGTTGCTAAATCAAGAACGTGTAGTCCTCTCGAGCCGTAGGAATTGTTTGCTTTCTCTATCAATCCGAGGGCGGTATCGACGGTATATCCCGTAAGTCTAGTCACCAAGAAGAATCCATAATCATCTCTGGTAAACTCTTCCATCTGCTTTCCTGCAAGTGGTCCGTAGCCGTGATTGGCCCACCAGTTTTGGTCGATATCCGAATCGTATGTTCCACCAATTAGAGCTATTTCTTGGTCGAATGATGCTTTGTTATTTCCTCCGTTAATTCGCAAAGGAATTCCCTTTGTAGTAACGAGATAATTGATGTCAGTTCCATTGTATTCTGATAACATCGCCCTAAACGGATCTGCGAAATATGTGTTGAATTGGTTCCTGTTTATCGTTTCAGCAGTTGGTGTTGAAGTATTTTCAAAAACGAAAATACGGTCACTAGAAATATTTCTCGCACTAACAAATGCCCAACCAATGGTTTTGCTTGCGTCTGATTTGTTATTGATTAGTACCGCTACGTCACTGTAATCGATGGCTGTTGATTGGTTGAATCCTTGTGGAACTGCGATATCTCTGAACGGTGTTTCGTTCCAGACCGATGTGTCAGTTGTGAAACCTTCGAACAAATTATCAAATTCTAACACAGTTTCTTCTCTATTGGGAGAATAAATAAGCAAACTGCTCAACATCAGAGACACTAAAATTAGCGCGCTGACGCGAGAGGACATAGTATGGGCAAACCCACATAACACAAATGCACTTCGATTTGCCGTTATTCCAAAAAAACCCTGATTTTCACCTTTTTTTTACAGTGTGTATATGAAGGACGGCCCCCCCTGCTCAACTATGCCGGAGTTGTATATGGAGCGAACATGCAAATGGGGAGTTCTCCGTGTTGTCGGCGGAGAACTGCATTTGCAGGAATCTGATGCAGTGATTACACCAGCGAATAACCGTCTCTCAGGAAGAGAAGGTTTGGATGCTCAAATACACAAAGCGGCAGGAGATGAACTCAGAGAATTCTGTCGTAACATCAGTATCGAACAAAGGAAGCTAAACTTACCTCCTTGTCCAGTTACAAGCAACGTTGTAAGCGAGCCATACAACCTTAAAGAGCGATTTAAGCACATCATTCACGCAGTCAGTCCGGACTGTAGGAGGCCAAGTCAAGACGAGTCTAGAAGAGATTTACTTCCTCAAACTTATCACAATTTATTCAAGACTTTGAAGGAATTAAAAGATGTAGAAAAGGTTGTAGCGCCTCCTCTTTCAATGGGAGTATTTGCCTATCCTCACCGAGAAGGAGCAAGACTAACACTTGAAACTCTACTAGGTCTGATGAATGGAGAAGAGGACCCTGGAATCAAAGAATACCACATCGTAGTCAAGGAAAGGAATTTCATCAACAACATGAGAACCGTTTACAGAGAGTCGCAAGACCTTCTTCCCGGTGTTGATACTACATTAGGCGGTTGAGGTGGGTCATTTGGTCGACCTGCCCAAACTAGTGGCTTCGACTATCGATAACGATGCGTCAGGATTTACAACATCAGTCCTACTTTCCAATAATTCGAGAATCATCAGTTCAATTGCGGACATTCTACCAAAGAAGACGAGATTGGTAGCTCTAACCTCCTCAAACAAAGTGATAGAGGCTTTACAGGATTCAAAAATTGAAATCAAACTACTCGAGGAATCCCTATCCTCTCAAGGTTTGTCGATTATGAATAACCTACACGACATTATTTTACAAGGCCTCGGCGAAGGTAGAATAAAACACGATGAAAGAATCTTAGCAATACTGGGTGAACCAATAGACGGAATCATAGTAATAGATTCCAGTAGCCTATCTTCGAATAAATTGGCTAAACTCTCTCAAGAACATGAAATTGACATTGAAGTCATCTCAAGGCTACTCGAACTTGCGAGGCATTTGGCTTCAAGAGGTCGAGAGGGGCATGCCATAGGTGCCTTGTTTGCGATAGGGTCTGTTCCCAAACTGCGGAGGTATTCAACTCAACTTGTTCTAAACCCTTTCAAGGGTCATCCTGATAACAGAAAAAGCATACTTGATTTGAAAAATCATGAAACCCTTGCCGAATTTGCATGGTTAGACGGTGCGATTCTA
Organism: Methanobacteriota archaeon; assembly: GCA_038130705.1. Classification (GTDB taxonomy): domain Archaea; phylum Thermoplasmatota; class Poseidoniia; order Poseidoniales; family Poseidoniaceae; genus MGIIa-K1. The sequence goes on from JAYPOA010000002.1 coordinate 53,773, forward strand.
TTCAACACAAAGGGCGTAGCAAGCGATGCGGGAAGATATATCCAAGTTCCATCAGGAATTAATCCAAAATCAGGTGAGGGTGGCAGGCATCTTGCGGCCAGAGCGATAAGTCAGCTTGCGGATTCGATAGCAATCTGCGTTTCATCAGCAGGGGTTATCACGATATTTTCAAGAGGAAAAGAAAGCTACAGGGTTAAGATTTCTTGATCGCAGATTCCAAAGTAATATCTCCGCAGGCTACTTGTTTGGCAAGTTCAGAGGAAATTGTGATTGCCCCGTTACTAAACACCCTTGATTCGTTCTGAATCTCTTTGATTTCTCCTTCATTTGGCTCTATGTCTCTTAATTCATACACCCTTTTACCGCCCATCATGGCAATTCTTGTGGCGGCTTTAGTATGAGCCTTGATTCTTGAACCACTGCTGGTGTTGTACTCGCTGACAATAAGAGTTTCAACACCGTGAAGAATTAACTGATTTAGTATTCTATCTCGAATCAATCTTGCACCATTGCCCACCTTTACAATCAGATTTTCATATTCAAGAGACTTGGCAAGGCTGAATATTTGCCCGCTTAACTCGTCAATTGTCTCGAACTGGGCGGTGCCGATTATCATGCCGTCCACTATCCAAGCCAATCCTGGCCTAGGTCCAGGGTCAATACCGAAGACGAGGTTGACAACAGAAGTATGGCCCTTTGCTGATTGGATTGCTCTTTCGACTGCAAGTTCGATATCATCGACATCAGCGACCAATTCACCTTCAGTCGCTTCTTCTACACTTGTGATTACGATTCCTGTCCACTTTTCTGAAGGTGAAATCATCGAGAAATCGATTTCGCGCCGTTTCAATTCTTTCGCAAGCCGAAAAGACAGCTGGAAATTTTCGGTTCGAATCGCTATCCGGCGCACATACCGGCGAGAGGTCAATCACGCATCAATATGACGCGTAAACAACGATATAATCAAAAGCAATTGACAAAGTTGGGAAAATGTGGCCAGTCAGTACGAAAGAGAATTACGTGGAGTTCTTGCAGGAATTCCAAAATCAGTCGAGGCCATAATCCGCTCTTGTGATGAAGTGGAAAAAAATCGCATGAGATTAATCATCGACCGTCCATTTTTGGTGGTCAGGGCTGCAGGTTCAGGTATGGAGGGTAGCGGAGATTTGCTATCTTTGAGGGGCGACCTTTGTTTTCCAATCGAAGTAAAGTCCTACAAGAAGGACAAATTGTATCTCTCTGGTAGGACTAAAGAACAGTATGATGCAATGGTGTATGAAGGACAGCGTTGTAATCTAATGCCACTGTATGCTTTCAGATTGAAAGGAATCAGAGGTGATTCATGGAGAATTTTTAGAGTCGAAGTAGGTGGGCTTAGTGGCAGACTTGGGATCTTAGAGAGAAGAATACCGCCACTTCCTCTAACGAGGAATGGGAAACCTTTCCTTGATTGGAATCAAGGTATGCCACTGAATAAATTCATAGCACTAGTTTGTCACAAATCAAAGGATACAACGATTTCATCTATTGAATCAAGAATAAATGAAAAGTCGAGTACTGTGGAAAATAATGTTCAATTAAGCATCACAGATATGGTGCAAACATTATGAAAACAAGAGCGAATAACAGCATCATCGAGGATAAGGAAGACGCTCTTCTGGTCACGTGGTCAACCCACAATGGATGTAAATTGTAGAGGCCAGTCTTCTTGCCCAATTTTCTAACACCGTTCATGACGCCGTTTACTATGTCTTTGAAGAGGTGACCTCCATCAAACGGAATCATAGGAATCAGGTTGGTAAATCCGAGTAGTATGTTTACCCAGATTAACCAGAAGAAGAGATTTACCAAGAACAATAATCCGGATAGTCCAATCGTTTCAGCAAGGAAACCATCTCCCGCACTAAGCATTTCTTCTTGGGCAGGGTGTATCGCTACACCTTGATTTTGGAATGGGGTGATTAGAATATTTACCGTTCCAACCGGTACAGCGATTATGTATCCAAGGGGGTTAGACTCAAAATCGGGATGAGCCCAACCTGCTAACCTTTCAACACCTGCGGTTCCTCCAGCAAGGTTTGATACCCCGAGGAACGCATCTCCCTCTTCAACACCGATGGATTCAAGGGTTTCTGGATCCCATCCAAGTTCGATATAATACTGATATTTGTCAGTCATATTCACAGTCAGTGTCTCTGTCTCCCCAGTCTCGTATCTGACAACTTCCATGTCAACAATTTGGCCTGAATTGATGTCTTCCATGACGTCTATGAAATCCTGCTCATCGCTAATCTCGGAGCCGTTTATCGCTACGATTACGTCGAATGCGAGAAGGCCTGCTTCTTCAGCAGGTTGGTCTACGATAATTGCAGATGAGTGAACACCATCCGTTTCAGAAACAAATTGACCTGCTACTTGACCGAGAAGGACCATCAAAATTAACGCCGCGAATATGTTTGTTGCCGGCCCCGCCGCAAACATTCGCTGGCGTTCTCTCCTTGGGGAATTTACTAGCTCGTTATATTCTGGCTCAGCAAATGCTCCAAGTGGTAGCGGTCCAGCCATAAGCAGGCCGAAACTCTTCACTCTCATTCCATGGGCACGGGCTTGTATTCCGTGTCCAAGTTCGTGGATAACTAGGCATACAACGAAAGCAACAACGCCCCATCCCAGAGGAATAATCGGGTTTATTCCTGGTATAGCCACCAATTCACTCGGAGAAGGTGCAGGCTGGTTGGTGTCGATGGTTATTGCGGAGTATATTGCTAGAATCAGTAAGAGGGCAATTACCGCCATTGAAATCCAGCAGACCCAAAGCGATGCTTCCCCATATATTCTCCAGAATTTCCTCGGTTTGGAGACATTTTCCAAGGTAGTTTGACCTTTTTTGGTCCTAACCATCAAGACCATTCCAAAGAAAACCCTAGATGCATCCCACTGGTCTAACTTCCCGCTTTTTTCCCAATATCGTAAAAGAAAAAACCACGCTAGAAGCAGTATGAATACCATATTCCAGTCCAGTTCAATGGACAAGAAACCGCTTCCCATGATTAGGCCAGAGATTAGGTATTATTCAACCCCTTGTCGTTTAGTTCTTGAAGATGTTCTGCATCGCGATGGTATGGCCGAACTCAAAGATGACATCCACGAGTGGTCATCCGTGGTTTTGGGAGAGATACCAGTTAAGTTTCACGTTTGGGAATCCGATGAGTCAGGAGCTCAAGTTTTCATGAAATTTAAAGACAAAGTTTTGGTTACTGATTTGTCCTTTTTCGGCGGTGTTTTGATTGAAAATAATGACAGTCTGTACATCGAATTGGATAAGTGGAAACCCGGCTCAGTTCAAGCAAGACAAATCCCGAACGGCTCAATCAGAATAAAATACCGAACTAACGAGATTTTCTTGAAACCTCAAATCAGAGCACCTGAGTGGGCAGCGGCCCTAATTGAAGAATGGCTCATGCACATGCGTGGAGACAAGATAAAACCACGAAGCAAGGCTGCAAGGTTGGCAGACCTAAAGCGAAAAAGTGAGACAATCTCTCGGCTGTTGGAACAAATCGATTTTACTGAATTGAAAGATGATATCAGTTATACGAGGTCGAGATTAGTATCTGCAGATGAAGGTCTCTCTGAAAGAGCGAAGTGATTACTCCTCTTCGTGGCCATACACAGCGGCCATTGCAGATTCAAGTTCAGCTTCTACCATCTCAGGCGAGGAATTCAAAATTCTTCGAAGCACTGGCTCAACAATTACTGGAAGTGCAAGAACTACCAAAATAAACGTCACGAGATAAACAAATGACAAGCCAGGAACCTGTGATGCGCCTGGAGAATCACCTCCAGAAACCAGTAGTTTAACGGTTCCAAGCCAGGGAATTTCCTCTCCTGAAACGCCGATTACCCAGTCGTAGAGGACCGGTTTGATTATTCCGCTATGTAGCGATGAGATTCCCTCAGCGAATGCAAAAACTCCCTGGTCATCATTGCAGTTATTGTTGTCTCCTAGAGTGATGTACCCCGGATTTGCAGGTGTGAAATTTTCAATGTGGTAATAATTTGACCCGTGCATTGCAGCATATCCTTCGCAGTGGTATTTTGCAGTTTGATTTCCATCAAATAGCAGGTTTATCTTCTCAACAGAAACTTGGTCAGACCCGGGTACAGTCCAAGTTAGGACACACATTTCATCCCACAAGGTCCCGTTATCACACTGCCCGTTTTCGTTTGTTTCAGTAAAGGAAGAAACCTCTATTTCGAAAAGAGCCCGGTGGATGATAGGCGTGCTTTCCTTCTCACCATTTCTTTCGTAGATGATTACATCGCCACCCATTCCAAGAGATTCATAGCCGTAACTTTCGTGATTTTTATCGTGAGATTCAACGAAGGTAACTATTCTTCTTGATTCTTTGCTGTGAACGAGAATAAGGTCGCCAGCATCAATAGTTCCAATTTCGCCATTTTCGTCGTGCTGCATTGAATTTGATTCCACTACAACAAGTGGAGGCATTGACCCAGTATGAGCCCACATAGCAAGGACAATGATGGTGATCATCCCCGCTGCGAGAATTAACTCTCGCAGGAGTGTCATTGCAGGGTCTTTATCTCCCATTGAGGTTTCCTCAATCTATCGCTTCTTCAAACCCTTCTCTTTAAGGAACGCATTCCATGCATCTTCGTGGCTACCACCAAGAGTGCTGGCAGCTTCATCACCCTCGCCTTTCATCTTACGGATTTCGCTGATTGATGCAGTATCCATAATCGACTTGAGAAGCGAAACTTTTGCGTTTAGGTTGAGGAAAGCAGGAGCGGCAAAAGCAAGCCCGAGAACTCCAACAACAATCAATACAATCGATGCGCCTGTGTAATCCTGATAATCTGGGTTGTCTTGTAGGAATAACAATTGAAGCATGGTTAGAAATGTCAAAAATCCGAAAGCAAAGGTTGCAGTTGCCGCAATTCTCAATTGTTTTCCGTGCTGATTCTCCCACCAACCCATGTCGTCACCTACCCCTCCGAGGGTATTCTTATTATTCGATTTTTGTTCTCAAGTATTAATGACCGAGAGTAGTATCATTGAAATGTAAAGAACTCTCGTAGGCCGAAGGCCTATTGGGCGAAAAGGTGACTAAAATGCGAAAAAGTCTGTTCCTCGTTGCAATTTTTGTCTGCTCATTAATGTCTCCATTTTCTTCAGCCGGAGTCACGGAAACGCAGTTCGAAGACGGCACTACATCATACACACAAACCTTCCAGTCCACCGGTTTTGGACTTGCAGGAAATCTAACATTCCCTTACGGCGCAGAAGTAACCGGGGCATCATTTGACATAACTGGGGCACCTTCGACAACATCTTGGGGTAACCTGACTACCAATTCCGACTTTGGTGGAGCGGGAACGAGTTCATGGTCTGGAACTCCGCCCGGATTTGCATACGGATACAGGAACAACATCGAAGTCGATAATGACGAGGTAACTTTGGTAGGAACTCCAACCAATAACGTCAACGGGTTAGACCTCTCTTCTGACGCTACCTCAACAGGGACAATCAACAACACTGGAGGATTTGCTTCTAATGGCGACCACGGAATGATAGGGGCTACTAAGGGGCTATCGACAATCTCACTTTCAACGAGCACCTCGAGTTACAGAGGTTTCGTAGTCAAGGATGGAGATACAATTTACTCGGCGACTTACACGAGTACTTCGGTTTGGACAACTCCAACTGTAAAGAGGTACAATGCAACAACCGGCTCCTACTTAGGAGCTGCATCAGTTGGCACATGTCCTGGTTACAGTCAACCACTTTACACAACTTACGATGCTACATCTGATGGCAACGGCAAGATATACACTGCCAATTACAATTACAGGATATTGGTTGAGTGGGACGTCACATCAAACGGAATTTGGACTTGTGCAGGAACTTACAGTTACTCCTACTATCCCGTTGGCGTTGATTTCGATGAAGACAGCGGGAGAATGTTCCTCCTGATGTATCAATCAAGTTCCCCAAATTACAATCGCTATTTGTACGAGGTCAATCCTTCATCTCCTGGCCAAGTTAACGGAAGTTACCTACTTGGAACAAGGGTTGCGATGGGAGATAGTGGTACAGATGCAGCTGGTTTGTATGTCAATCTACCAAAGATTGTAACAAATGAATACAGCAGTTCAAGAGGATATCACAACTACTTCAGTATGAATGGAAACTTGGTTTCCAAGCAAGGTAAAGTCCAGATCTCAGGTGGTGGCCATTACGGAATGGACGACATGAGAGACAACACATTTGGCTATCAGTGTCATTATTATTCACAATGTAGCTCAAGTCAAAGAAACGTGATTCAAAGAGAAGGTACTGGCGTCATTTACGACCAGAGAACAATATCCTCCACATCATCGGTCGTCACAAGCAAGACAACCTCAGTGAGTAAGGCAATATCGAAAGTTACAGTGTCGGGACTGGTTGGTTACGTTCCGGATAATACATCGATAGAATTAGCGGTCTCAGTTGATGGTGGAACGACATGGATGAGTGGCAGGGTTGGTCAAACGCTTAACTTTGCAAATGCGGGCTCGTTCGTTGTTTGGAAAGCATACATCAACGGAACTACAACAGAAACTCCTGCGCTTGATTTCGTGTCTTTGACCTACGTAGTTTCATTCCAAAGTAGCGGATACTTCTATTTGAGGTCGAATTACTATTCAGGTAGCGCACCGGTAGCAGTTACCGCTTATTGGAATGCTTCAACACCATCTGGAACAAGCTTACGAGTTGAAGTGCAAGAATCTTCAACGAAGCAGTTCCAGTACAGTGGCGATACAAAGCAGATTACCATGACATCAGGATACATCTACATTTATGTTAGATATTCATCCACAGGTTCAGATACTCCAGTATTGGAAGATTTGAACATAGCATTGCATTCCAATGCTCCGAAGCAAGTTGGAATAAACATAGGCGAGCCTGGTATGACGGGCTATACTCCGGGTAAGGAATGGGTGAGTCAGGGAACTCTGATAGGAACAGTAACAAGAGGAGGTGTCGGCTTCGTATCAGCGTTCAACGCGCTAATCCCTGGAACAGGTTCAGGAACCATTTCCATACCGGTCAATATCTCATCAGAAAGTGCTGGAATAGTAACAATTGAGAGATTCAGCGTGACTTATTCGATTAACACCGTTAATCTGGATATCATGATCCCTGAGAATGAAATTTTACACGAAAGGTCAGAACCATACGAGGTAGTAACGAGACACATAGTGGGAGATGGTGCAAATAACTACATCCAGTCTGCAACTCTTTCTTTCCTCGCTCAACCTTCCTCAAGCGCACCGACGCTTGAATGGCAAGACGGGGACATATTCCCGTCTCCAAACGACCCTGATGATTGGATTGAGATAGATTCCTCATCATGGTCTAGCCTCAACAATGGAATCTTGGAAATTCACTGGAGATTCAAGGTCACTTCTGAATTCCCTGACCAGGATAACGTAAGATTCTCTACAGGGTGTCTTGACACATCAGGAACCAACGGATTCTCGCCACAAGCACTGGTAAGTACAACCGGATTGAGAGCAAACAATTCATTTGGGCTCGGCTGGCTAAACGTTAGGGATAACGATGGGGAAGTGACCAGTGACGATTTAGAGACGGGAAGCTGGGTTGCTGCAGGTGAGACACTTCACTTCCAGGGCGCAATGTGGTTTGCAGATTCTCAGGATGCTCCAAAAGATAACGCGTTCGATGTAAGAATTGCACAGAATGGATTCGTCCACGCTGATTGGAGAGATAATTCAAACGTTAACGGTTCATTCTTCATCTCGATTGACATGCCAGATATAGATGTTGAAAGTGGTCTGACATATGAACTACAAACATACAACGAAAAGGACGCAACGAAGGTTCTCCCTGCAAACTCTGAATGGACAAGAACATACAAAGTCGATGCTACTGCTCCAGAAGTCACTCAAGTTTACCCTCTTGAAGACGCATATGAGGCTGCAGTTGACAATCAAAAGGTAAGCATCAGTTTGGTTGATAGTGTTGGAGACCCAGTTGAATTGAAACTATACTATTGGGTTGAAGCAGACCACGACATGAATAGAAACGGGGAGGCAGACCCAAGTGAATATGCAATCAAAATGGTCAGGAATGACACAATGGCTGACTTCAAGACATTCACGACTACAATCGACCATTCAAGAAATCCAAACATGGGTAGGGTTTCCTATTACTGGGATGGCGGAGACCAAGCCGGCAATCCGTTACATTACACCACAATTATTGATGACCAAGAATACACCTGGGAAAGTGGCTCAGGCTTTGGATACGACGATGCTACATTTAGAAGCAGAAAGGATTCAAGCGCTATTTTCACTGGTTTGGATTGGCACGGGCACGTTGACGATGCTCCAATCTATGCTGGATTTGAGCAAACGATTTCCCTAGGCATAATCGATGCAAACACTGCGATTGACTTCGAATACATTGATTTGATTTTCGACTTTGAAGGACCTAATCCAGAGGTTGACCAGCAGAGAATTTCGTATTACGGATTTACTGACATGTTTGGAAGCAGTTCTGATTACATTCAGCTGATGCCTACATCCAACATGATTCAAACCACAAACGAAAGTGGTATGCCGTTGATTCTGCTCGATTTTAACTTCAAAGTCGGATGGGATTGGCCTGATGAAGAAATTTCAGATTTAGCTCTTGAGTACAAAGAAAGGGGCTCGGAGTTCCCTACGAGACACATTATCGCAGACCACACTTTCAGAGTCGAAAACGACCTCGTATTGGATGCCAACTCATTCAAGGTGAGCGACATCAGCGAACCAAGAACTGGCGCGGTTGCTGACGGTAGCAGAGTTAGAAATGATGACAGGTTAGAATTTACTGGACGAGTTGTATACGAAGGAAGTAACGTACCTGCTCCAAGAGATGCGGCGATAGAGATCGAAGTATTCGATGGAGAGAAAATTTGGTCTGATGGTTCCTTAGAAGATGATGGCGGATATTCCGTTGAAGTACCACTATCAAGCGCTGAAACACTGCGCTCATCTCCAACAAGGACCTGCCTAATCTCAATCAAGGGAATTCCAGGTAAGGGAGAAGATATGACTGGTCAAACAGTATCGACTACCCTAAGAGTAATCGTCGATGATACTGCTCCACGCGTAGTAAGTAGAGTATCACCTATCAATACCATAGATATCTCTGCAAATAGCGACTTAACAAGAGTTCCAGTTGAATTCAAAGGAACAGAAGATGCTGACATGACAGGTTCCAAACAAGTTGTTCACTGGGTTATGAGAGATTCGACAAGAACTCTAACCCTTGGTGCTGGACAAGCCGTGCTTGGAATGCAACAACAAGACCAGGACATAACATGGACAGGAACAGTTGACTTGACTGATGGTGGTATAGTAACGCCAAGGGACGGGGACTGGGTAGGATTCTATCTAACAGGTTATGATGCTGCAGGTAATGAATTCCCGGTTGTTTCCAATTCAGAAGCAAGTCCAATCCCTGAACTTGCAAATGTTGATACTGATTTCGAGCGCCAGTGGGTCAGATTAGGTTCTCTTGGACCACAGTTGAAGGTAGATTCAATTTCGCTTTCAGATGATCACGTTGCACCAGGACAAGACATCGAAATCACAGTAATTGTACACAACGATGGTGGAGACTCAAATGCCCTATTCAAGGTGTCATTCTATGAGGGTGACGACATAGTACCTTTCGACAGTAAAACGCTGAACCGAATTGATGAAAATGAGAAGGTCCCAATTACAATTTCATGGACTGCAAAAGAAGGTGTTGACCGTCTAAGAGTGGTTGTTGACCCAGAAAACGTAATCGTTGAGGTAAACGATGATGACAACTATGCAGAGCACAAAGTTGAGGTCGTCTATGTCTCATACATGGGATGGTTTGACTCGATTAGAGAACAACCCCTCGTCTGGCTATTTTCCATACTTTCGATAATCGTTCTTGTTGGAATCGGAGTCGTCTCAAGTCGTACAGCCGTATCTATTGATGACGGAATGATGTATGAAGAAGAAGACTGGGAAGAAGATGATGAATGGGACGATGAAGAAGACGATGATTACGACGATGAAGATTGAAGTCTAATCGTTGCCCTCTTGAACCAGTGACAATGCCGTCGTAACATGGCAGCAGGTGTATTCTCCGAACTCGTGACGGGTTTGCAGAGCACACTTAGTGAAAAACAGTGGACTCCGACCCCTGTTCAGGTTGCTTCACAAGCTGAAATAGCGGCTGGAAATGATAGGTTAGTCATAGCGCCAACTGGTTCTGGGAAAACCATGGCTGCGATGCTTCCACTGCTCGATAGAGCAATACGAGAAGAATGGGAAGGCATGTCAATCCTTTACATCACACCACTTAGGGCGCTGAATCGTGATGTAGACAGAAGGCTTGAGGAGGTTGTAAATTCAGTAAATATGACACTTGGTCTAAGACATGGGGACACCCCTCAATCAGAGAGAACCAAGCAGGTAAGGAAACCGCCAAACGTAATGATCACCACTCCTGAAACATTCCAATTGATGTTTACTGGGTCAAAGATTAGAGAGTTACTGCGAACAGTTCAAGCAGTAATTATCGACGAAGTTCACGAATTAGCGGCTGGTGAAAGAGGTTGGCAATTGTCAGTAGGCCTTTCTCGTCTTGAGCAATTCAAAGGGTCAAGCGTACAGAAAGTTGGTTTATCTGCTACAGTTGGGAACCCTGACCAAGTAGCAAAATGGCTTTCAAAAGATGGTGAAGCAATTGTCGCAGAAGCGCCACGGATAACCGAATTGAACGTCGATGCAATTATTCCTCTCCCTGAGGACGAAATTGGTTCACTCGAATTAGCAATTTCACCAAGAGCTCATGCAACCCTTAGAGGACTTGCAGAAATCGTGACAAAAAACAATCCCTGCCTAATTTTCGTTAATTCAAGAAATAGTGCGGAAACAGTGTCACAGCGCTTGCAAGCAATCGCACCAGACCTGAAGATTGGGGTTCACCATGGCTCACTTGCAAGAGAAACCCGTCAGCAAATGGAAGATGAATTGAGAAATGGCCAACTACAAGGTCTCGTCTGTACATCATCTCTTGAATTGGGTATCGATGTTGGTAGTGTAAATCACGTTGTTCAGATACGCTCGCCACGGTCCGTCGACAGAATGCTTCAGCGTGTAGGAAGAGCAGACCACCGCCTTGGCGGAGTTGGGAAAGGACACTTGCTTGGATGGGAGTGTGATGACCTATTCGAAGCAGCAGTAATCGCTCGCAGGGCGATGAATGGCGAAATAGAAGCGGTGGAATGGCGGAGCCGACCTCTTTCCGTTGCCGCAAACCAAATCGTGATGATGGTTCACAGTCATGGAGCATTGCCCATAGATGAGGTTACAGATTCAATTTGTAAAGCCGAGCAGTTCGAAGGATGGTCAAGGCAAGATACCGTTGGAGTAGCAAAGGTACTTGCTGACGGCTGGGTAATCAGGTGTGAAGAGAATCCAAATGACGTGCCTTGGTATAGGTGGCCGTATGATGTGTGGCAAGAATTGATTTCAGAATCAAAGAAAGAATTACCTGAACAACCCAAATTAGCAGGGGGAGAAGAGCCTCCTGAAGAACTTGCTAAACTCCAATTTACACCACCAAAGAAGTATGCTAAGGGCTGGATTAGTCGTTCAGGACGAACAAGAGAGTGGGTTACATCCCACCTTTCGATGATCCCTGATAAGCAATCATACAGGGTTAGGGACGCGGTTACAAGAAAGAGTCTTGGAAACGTGGATGAAGCATTCGTACTCTCCCTAAACGATGGAGGCGAGGACGAAGACGGTCGCTTACGAAGATTTGTAATGGCTGGGAGAACGTGGGTTATCGTTGACGCCGACCCTGAACAAAACGAATTGCTTGTAGCCCCGATTTCAGACCAGGGGCACGCACCTCACTGGGTTGGAGAACTGCCTCCGACTCCCGCAGACGTAGCAAGAGAGGCAGGAAGATTGCGAAGACTATTCGCAATGGATTTGGGAATGATGAAAGATGAAAAAATCGAGCAATTAGACCACGCTGGGTTGCTATCAGGTAGCACTATCATCGCTGATTATCCATTAAACGGCGAGGCTATGGGGCTACTTGGAGAGATTATTGCAAAGCATTTCGATTCTACGGGCCAAATTCCTAGCGAGCGATTGATTACAATCGAAGATAGGGATGAAGCTCTTGTAATCAATATTTGTCAAGGTAGTCGTATCAACGAAACAATTGGCCACTTTTTACTCGCCATGGCGAGCACGAGAATGGGTAAATGGGGCAGGCTAATCGTGGAGCCGTGCCGTATTTCATTGCGGATTCCAGGCATAAGGCCCGCCGAATTGATCGAGTGGTTAATGGAAACACCACCCGACGCATTGGAAGGAGTTTTGTCCGTCACACTGCCTAACTCAAGAGAGGTTAGGTGGAGATTTGCTCAGGTCGGAAAGGTGTTTGGAATACTCAAGAAGGGAGTTGATCCGAGAAGAATAAACCTTCAGGCCCTGATCAAGAAGTATCGAGGCACTCCAGTGATGGAAGAAGTTCTTGGAAAGTTGTTCTATGAAAGAATGGATATTGAAGGTTCAACTGACGTATTGCGTGCCATACAATCAGGACTAATTGGCATTGAAGTTACAGCCCAAGGTCCCCTTGGGATATCCAGTAGGTCCGAGAAAGATTTGCTTTTGCCAAATTTCGACAATCAACAGGTAAGAGCGAGATTGGAAGGGCGATTAATGAATGAAAGAGCCGTACTTTGTTGCTTAAAATGCTTTGGCGTGCGCCGTTTTAGAGTTGCCCGATACCCAGAATTATCCGATGCCAATAAGTGCTTGAAATGTGGAGGAAAAATGCTCGCCTGCATGAGAGAGGGACTTGAAAAACAACTTGTTGAGATGGTGAAATCTGACGAAGTCAAGGACCGAGACAGGATGATGAAAAATGCTCAGGTAGTCTCAAATCGAGGCATGGAAGCCATACTTGCATTGATGGGCAGAGGTGTTGGTGAGGCAACTTGTCAGCGATTGATGCGTAAAGTTCCAAGAGGCGATACCGACCGTTTACTGGAAGCGATTCACATTGCAGAAATCGAATATGCACGAACCAGAAGGTTCTGGGGTTAATTGATTGAGCGAACTATGATTCCAGCTTCTTCAAGCATGTTTGATGAAATTGTAAAATCTTCAAGCCATCTCTCAGGTATTTCACCTTCTAACGGGTAAACTACTTCCTTTACTCCAGCCTGTATCAAAGAGCGAGCACACCTCGAACAAGGTGGCCACGTTACGTACGCAGTACTTCCTTTGAGAGATACTCCGATTCTTGCAGCATGCATGATTGCGTTCTCTTCAGCGTGACAGATAAGAGGGTACTTCATCTCTCGATTTTCTAATCGTTCAATGTCATCATTAATTCCCCTAGGGAATCCGTTGAAACCTGTTGAGCGGATTTCTCGGTCTTCTCCAACAACCACGCATCCAACCTTTGTTGACGGGTCTTTTGACCAAGCAGCGATGTGTTTAGCTAATTCAATGAACCGCAAATCCCACTTCTCACTCAATCTCTCACCCCTCCGTTAGCGTAACCTAAACATGGCTTCCTCATCAAGTTATGTCGGCAGAAATTCCAAGATGTTCCATGATATTTCCACACAGGTATAGCGACCCAATTACGAGAATCATTTCGCAGTCCTTCGAAATCGTATCGTAGGCTTTTGCTGGTTGCGGGATGTGGTCGACCTTCGGAATTGGATTTTTTACACCGGGATATCTTCCGTTTTGAGGTTCAGTCGTGATAATTTCAAGTGGCGGATGAGATAGAATCAGTGAATAGAGGGGTTGTAGGAATGAATCCATCTCTTGTTGAGGTGACGTGCCCATAATCAGAGACCATCTTTTGGGTAATTTTCTCGCAATTTCTGGAATCGCTTTCGCCATTCCACTTGGATTGTGTGCTGCTTCAAGCAAGACTTTGGGTTTCATGTCAATCAGTTGCATTCTTGCAGGCCAGGTTACTTCTCTTCTGATGAAAGGCAGGTTCAGCATTTCACAAAATTTCTCGGCGAGATCACCAGCTTCTGCCATGAAATCAAGGGAATCTGGAGCGTAGAATTTAGCTGCAATTGCCTCTTCACGCATTGCATTTCGCACAGTTGCGATACCGGGGTCTCGAATTAGCATCGGGATTCCAGGACGGAATATTGCTGCCTTTTCCTTAGCGATCTGTTCGATTGTATCGCCTAAAATATCGCTATGCTCGAGGGTAACGGATGTGACTAAACAGCCGATAACTTCCGCACTTCTTGTAGCATCTAAGCGACCACCTAAGCCGGTTTCAAGAATCATGTAGCGGACTTTTTGTTCGCTACAAATGATTAGAGACACGAGATAGGTTATCTCGAAAAATGTAAGGTCCATTTTGAGGGATTTTACTTTCTCAAGAGCCCTGTCGAAACCCCCAGAATCAACGGATTTTCCGTTTATTCTGACCCGTTCCTCAATTTTCACTAAATGTGGCGATGAAAACAATCCTACTTTGAAGCCAGCACGGTGAAGGCCAGATGAGAGGTGAGCGCAAACACTTCCCTTTCCATTTGAGCCAGCAACATGTATGCAGTACATCTTTTTATCAGGGCGATTTAATTTTTCAAGGGCTATAGTTACCCTCTCTAAACCAAGGCTCATTCCTTTGGATTTAGAGGAAAATAACCACGCCCGAATATCCCCCATTCTCTTGGCCCCGTAGGGGCCAAACCTTCCAATGATTAGAAAACCACCCCCATCGTCGGGTAATCTATGGCAGAGTCTGTTCGAGAAGACCGCATTAAACGCGCTGAGCGTGAATTAGCGAAGGAGGACAGCCTGCTTGCAAACATGATTGAACAGGCACCGGGTATGATTGGGATGGCAGCTATGTTTGTCATCACCATCGTCTTGGCACTGTGGTTACAACCCTGGTTTAACTCCGCAGGCTTGCAGGCTTTTGGCGAATCAGGGTCAACCCAAGCGAGATGGGTTTTGCTTGAGTTAATTGCAATTTTTGTGTTCACCTTTGCGATTTTGTGGCTTGCAAAAAAGCACATGGAGAAGTTCATCAAATACGGATTACTATTCGTTCTATTCCTCGCACTGTGCTACACAACAGTTCCTGGCGCTCACATTTTGTTGGTGCCTGAAATCGAGACAGAGAACTTTGAGTTCACAGAAACCGATGCTTTCGGATTTGAAACAAAAGTGGTAACTTCTGACGGAAGCATACTCGGTCAACAGTCTTACTGGGCTGCTGAGATGGAAAACGACACCTTTGATATCTCAAAGCAATCCTCCACAAATTTGGAAACCCTGTGGAGCACGAGCCTTTCTGCATTTCCCGGAGACCCGACATTTAACGTCATGGAGGGCACTTATTCTTACACAATAACTAACGGTGCATGGGTTTGGTCAATGGACAAAGATTCAGGTGAGGTTTTAGAAAGATATGCTTGTTTCGACAACGAAGGTTGGAACGGTACCTTGGATGACCTACGGCCCGACCCGCATATTATCTCCTCATGTACGGCAGCTCTCGAAATCATAGAGCACGAGGAGCCGTCAAGTATTGACCCAGAGAACCCACCTGCAAAGGGAGCGCTGTACATAATCAACACCGGTGGTGAACTAATTCGAGAGAACACCTACTACGGTACTAACGAGACTGCGTTCCAAGGAAAGTGGTCAATCCCTCAAATCGGTTTAGATAGCGAAGCATACCTCATGAAACAATATGATTCTGATAGCATATTCATCTCCAGCCCGCAAGGGGCGGCAATGATCGTTCTTGAAGAAACACCTGATGGATATGACGGAGAAGGCATAAGGCCACCTCAGTGGGCAGACCCAGCGATTGAGGACTGGTCCTATCGAGTTGAAGCAGACGAGAGTAGAGATGATAGTAACACCATTTCAGCAATCAACATTGTTCCCTCCCCGTGGAATTTTGAAATCGACTTGGTTGTAGTCGGATTTGAAGACGGATCTATCGACACTTACGTCGTCGATAACGATTCAGATGGTGAATTTGAAACCGAGGGCAGATTCCACACAGACGGTGTTTTCAAAGGACCAATAACCGCAATCGAGAGTTTTGATATCTCAAATAACGACGAAAACGAGTTGTGGATTGGAGATGCAAATGGAGTTCACGGATTATTCTATGAATCGCTGATTGAGTACGTAACTCTGAACATTGAAATTCATCCTCAGACCAGTATGTACTCCGACGGTTACGTCATCTACGGGTTGAATGATGTTCCAACCTCACAGGACCACAGAGGCCAACTTGTCAACAGCTCAATTACTGAATTACAATTCGGTGAATTCGACCCTGATACCATGTACAATTCCTATGGAATACAATGGTCAGGTACTGCGTTCCTAATCGGCTTGGGCCTGTCGATTATTCTCATGGTCGCATTAATTCTCAAACCAGAATGGTATGTAGTAAACACCGTTGGGGTGCTTGTTGGAGCAGGTGTAATCGTTATGCTTGGCGTAACGTTTGTTCCAACTCTGATTGTAATCTTCATGGTCTTAGCCGCAGTTTACGATGCGTGGGCCGTTTACAAATCAAAGCACATGCTGGATTTAGCTGACACGATGATAGGACTCAATCTCCCAATCTTGTTAGTAGCCCCACAAGAAAGCGGATACTCGATGATTGATGACGGCGACAAGCCACCAACTTCAATCAAACCTTCTGAGGTTCCTGAGGGCGCGAAAGTCGTCAAAAAGAAGTCAAAGGAAGCCATGTTTATGGGTCTTGGCGACGTAATATTCCCTGGAATGCTCGTAGTATCTTGCGTGAATTCTATTGAAGTCGATGGTATGTTAGTGGGCATAAGTGCTCTTATTGGAGGTCTCGTTGGTTATCTAATACTCATGACATACGTTGCGTCTGGAAGGCCACAAGCGGGACTTCCACTACTGAATGGTGGTGCGATTTTAGGATACATTATCGGAGGATTAATCTTCGTCGGTAGTGCTGCATTCTCGTTTGGAATATCGTTTTGAGGTGTTAATTTGCTAAGTATGGACATTTTTCGAAACAACCCTGAACTAATCCGTTCAGACCATGACAAGCGTGGGATTCCTCACGATAGGATAGATGCTGTAATTCAGTTGGACAAGGATTGGAGAGACGCTTTGAAGGGCATGGAAGATGCACGAAGAGAGCGTAACTCTGCTGCTAAAGGAATTGCAGAAGCAAAGAAATCAGGGAACAAAGAAGAAGCGGACAGAATCATGGCCGAGGTCAAAGACTTGGGTGACCGAATACAGTCACTTGATGATACGGCTAATTCACTACTCGAAGAGCGAGACAATATTCGAATGCGAATACCAAATCTGCTCCATGCAGATGTTCCTGTAGGAGATGATGAGGGAGGAAATACCCAACACTCTCTTCACGGTACTAAACCCGACTTTGATTTCGAACCACGGACTCACAATGAACTAATCGAGATGAATAAGTGGGTCGAGTTAGAGCGTGCGGCAAAGATTGCTGGAAGCAGATTCTACTTCCTCAAAGGAGACCTTGCAAGACTTGAAATGGCCTTGCAGACATACACTGTTGACTTCCTCATCGAGAGAGGATTCACCTTTGTCCAACCACCGGTAATGATGAACAGGGTCGCATATGAAGGCGTTACAGACCTTTCAGATTTTGAAACAGTCATGTATGGAATAACGCCAGACCCTCTCTACATGATCGCAACAAGCGAGCATCCTCTGACTTCGATGTACATGGATGAAGTCATCGAGCCAAGCCTGCTACCTATCAAAATGGTTGGAG
>JAYPOA010000003.1:0-62530 GCA_038130705.1 Methanobacteriota archaeon
CATGTGAATGGTTCTGATTCTATTGATTTAGAGAGTGAACCTGTGGAGTGGAAAATAAGAATCACTACTGCAGTAATCGATGAAGGTGAGGAGCCGTGGTTCCCACCATCTGATGAAGTAAAAAACGCCGCTGGGGTATTCTATTGGTTAATGGGAGGAATAATGATTATTCCATTCATATTTTTCTTAATACAGATACAGAGGGATAAACAATTTGCTGAAGAGTTTGCGAGCAAGAAAAATCGCTTGCAGTGGTTAAGTGAAAGATTAGACAAGGGTGAAGATATTGGTGCTGACCTGTCTAGGGCTCTCAGAACAATGTCATCTCTTGAATGGGAAGACTCTATCAGGACTTGGGGAGACCCTGAATTGAGGCACATTACAAACGGTATAGACCTCGCATTATGGACATTGGACAGAAGGCTTTCAGATTCCGACGGAGTACCAATTTTGGTAGGAATAATGGCAATCGAAAACGAATGGAGTGTAGCAGCAATAAGATTTGAAGCACCCGAGGGTGAAGCATGGTCTGTGACTTCTGTGGAGCCAAAACTATTGTTCCGAAATGATGAGGTTTTCCTTGACACGATTGCTGCTGGGTCAAGAATTTTCATAAAACTCGATCTTAAAGGAAATGCATCATCATTAGATGTCCATGTTTCAGGTATGATGAACTATGAACCAATAGCTGCGAAGCCAAGTAATACACTAAACATTCACTACGAGGAAGAATAATCAGTTTCTTCTCTCCTCTGCGTCGTCAATTATCTTGTCGATGATGTCACTTTTTCCATTAAGTGAATCTCGGAGTTTTTCTAATTCATTCTTGGTTGACTTATCTAATTTATTTGGCATGAATAACTTGCACAAAATTACCACATCACCTCTGCCAACTCCACGGCTTGAGGGCAATCCTCTTCCATAAATTGTGATAGTGTCGCCAGAATTTGTCCCACTCGGAACCTTGATTTTCAAATCTTCATCATCAATATGTGGTATACTTATCTCAGTTCCTAAGGCAAGGTCTGCGAAACTGAGTGGTAATGACATAATAAGGTCCATTCCGTTCCTTTCGAACCATGTGTGTTCCTCAATCATTAGTTCGATAAACAAGTCTCCTGAAATTCCATTACCATTTGGTGCAGGGTGCCCCTTACCTCGCATTCTCAACCTGAGACCATCATTTGCACCCTTCGGTATATCGAATCTAAGGGTTTGATTATCAGTAACAACACCGTCACCTGAACATGATTTACATCTTGATTTAGCAATTTTACCTGAGCCACTACATTTGTTACAGGGCGCTATCGAGTCGGAAAGAAATGGACCAATTTGTTGTCTAACTCTCACCTGTCCGTTACCTCCACAATCACCACACGAATCCGTCACACCATCTTTTGCTCCTGTACCAGAACAATCTTTACACTCAATAGGTAAATCTGCTTCGATTTCGTCTTTACCCCCTTTGAGTACTGATTTTATGGATATTGGATGACGAATCAAAATATCATGACCTTGCCTTTGCGAGGACCTTCGCCTTCCTCCACCAAAAATATTTGAGAAAAAATCACCACCTAAGATGTCATCGAGATTGATGTTAAATCCTTGGAAGCCTCCTGGACCAAATGGTGAACCGCCAGGACTATTGTGACCAAATCGGTCATAATTTCTACGTTTTTCAGGGTCGGACAAAACTGCATAAGCCTCTTGAATTTCTTTGAACATTTCATCAGCATCTGGTGAATCATTTTTGTCAGGATGATACTTTCTTGCTAGAGAACGGAAAGCCTTTTTCAGTTCCGTATCATTAGCATCCTTAGAAACTCCTAATACTTCGTAGTAGTCTCTTTTATCGCTCATGCATACACTTCCGATTGTTTATTGGGGAGGGTAGGGGGTTTTTCATTACAACGCTAAAGATTGCTTCCGCAATTTGAACAAAATCTCTCTCCAATTGGATTTGGAGTACTACAAATTTTGCAAATTGGTTGTGGCTGGAAACTTGGATCTGATGCAACAGCTTTAGAATTCCCGCTTGAAGGCAAACCATAGGCCAGCTCTTCCATAGTGGGTTCTCTGGAAATGGATGGCTGTTGTTCTTGTTCTAAATTTATAGTCTCCATACCAGCATCTGTAAATGATTGTATTTCCATCGGTCTAGGATTTTTCCTATCTGTAGAAATTGGAGTTACAGGAGCAATGGGTCTTTGTGCAATTACAGGAGCTTCTTGACTCCTAACTTCCAATGACTCCTTGACTTTTCCATCTCTGGCAATTTGACTGTCCTTCCCTCTCAGCCTAGATATCCAATCAAGTAGCCTATCCATGGGCGAAGGTTGTCTAACAGCACCATACGTCGCTGCCACTCCAGACTCATCAAATTGTTCATCTCCTGAAAGTCTATCTTGAGCCATCCTTACTCGGTCAGAATCAATTAACATCTCGACCTCTACCTCGCCTTGTATCTCTTGTGAGGAAACATACTTGCCACTGGTAACCGATGAAACTTGACCTTGAAGATTAATCATAGCTTCTTCAGATAGAGAAGAATCCATTTGGACATTCTTATCCCAAACTCCACCTTCTTCTGCTTTGAAATGGTGTGAAACGGACTTCACAGCTTTCGAACGACGCCATTCATGGTCCCTGATGATTGTTGTTCTTCTGTAGAGGAATATTCCAACAAACAAACAAATTACGTGTAGCGTAATATCTAGAGTACCAGATATGTCCAACATCTTACCAAATGGGGAAACGAAAAGGCGTAATGTGTTGAGAATTAGTATGGGCATAAACAACAGGACTACACCAGTATATTGTCTTGCCATATCAAATCGATGACTTGCTTTACCAATCAAGGTTTCCTAATTATGTTCTATCTGATGGTGGTTTTCCTGAGCGTATTAATCCATCAAAAAGTCCGATTGTAAATGCTGTATGCAAAATAAGCAAGCACAGAGGAATACCATAAATTGAGGTGAATCTCTGAGTTTTTGTTTTTGCTCCATTGCCGTATATCAAACTAACAACAATTAGCACTCCCAAATATACTGAGGGTGCAAGCCACCATTGGTTCATTGCAAAAATTAAAATTAATCCAACTATTGGCAATATCTCCCTTACATCAAACCTGCTTGGATGCTTTAGTAGGACTTTTGTGCGCCAAAATCCATATCGATGAGACATTTTCCACCAGTTTGTTAGGTTGGTTCTCTTGTGCATGTATACACAACTCACATCAGAACGCCACAAATCCCATCCCTTGGATATCATTCTCATTGACAAATCACTATCTTGGCTTGTAATGAAACGATTATCCCAACCATTAACATCTCGTAGAGCCTTTACATTATGTAAACAAAACGCCGGTACTTTGGTCCTTTGCCTCCCTTTGAATTTGTTAAATTGCCCACCGCCGGAACCGATTGGTGAGGATAAAGCACCCTCAATCCAATACTCTACATTGGTTACAGGAATAACAGATTCAGTTCTACAACCTATAGCCCCTACTTCATAACCCAGTTCCTTTTCTAGTTCCATTAAGTCTTGAACTCTTAATTCTACATGGTCTGATGAGATATATGAATGGCCTATTATTTCTAAGAGATGAGTTACATCTTTTGAAATATGTTCCAAAGCAAGATTTCGTGCTTGTGCAACCCTTTTCTCTACATTGTGTAGGATTTTGATTTTATCATCATATTCCTGTAAGATTTTGAGTGTATGATCTGTAGAACCTCCATCCACTATTATTATGTCAATCGGTACTGTTTGAGAAAGGAGACTTTCGACACACTTCGCAATGTGTTTCTCCTCATTGAGCACGGGAACAACTGCACAAACCCGTATCTCCATATCACGACCGATTTCAAATTGATTTGTCAAATTTACCTGTTAAGTTAATTTCATATGGTGGTTTGAGCCACTACATGGAGAGATTGAGACTATCTGGAATTGGTGAAGGTCTTTCTACGATTGTGTCATCAAAACTGACGGGAGCGGACATTCCAGAGCGTGTCTTTGAATCTGTTCAGAATATATTTCCAGATTTCACCTGTGGCCTACCTGCCTCCCCTAAGTTCCCTACAACTCAATCTGATTCAATCGCTTGTGAGAATGTATCATTAGAGAATTTCATTACTTTATTGCACAAGCAATCGATTTTGGATACTGCGCTTGATTGCATGTCAAAAAAATTGGGACCAGAAGGCACGACTTTTGCGATTTCACGTCAGGCTGCTCTTGTTGGGAAGGTTTCTTTTCCACTTCCAAATGAGTCACCACTTGGGGGAGAAATAATCATTCAATTAATTGGTAACGATGTTAAGGATTGGTTAGAAGCAGCCACATGGCACGAAGGAAGAGACAATGTTCCAAGGAGAGTTGGAGATGACCTATCTATGGATGCTAATGCTGATTCGGTAACATGGCACTGATAGCCTCAGCGATTTCTTTATCAGGGCCCAGCCAATTTACCTGATTAGATTTTTCACACCATTTAATTTCGTCATGTACGGATAATTTCAATTCCCCAGATACAATCTTACAAATCATTACGTGAAGACGTACCACCACATCATCATGGTCAAAAATCCATTTTCCTACATCCTCATGTACTGTGACATCTAATTCTAATTCCTCTTTGATTTCACGAATCAGGCATTCTTCAGCAGTCTCTCCTTGCTCAAACTTCCCTCCAGGGAATTCCCACCAACCTGCGTGTTTCTCTGATGGAGCTCTTCTTGCAGCGAGGAATTTTCCGTTTGAGATAATTGCTCCAGCGCCAACGTCTATACATGGTGGTCGTAACATTCTATCCAGACATTGTATTACGAGGCCTTCAGCATCACTTTGATTCAATGGAAGATGTAGAAAACAACAGGGGATTTGTCGTTCATTTGCCTCTAATGTGCGATATAGCGTCTCATTACAAATATAACTTCCAGCATCATCACTGATAACTGGACGGTCAATCATCGATTCTACATCCCAATCTTCGATATTTATTGTAGAAAATATATCACCATTCCCAGAGATTGTTGTATTTTTCACCAAACGGCCTGAATTATCAGCTATCGAAAAATCAAGGACATCCCTTGCTTTAATCTCAATTCTAGGTTGAGTTGCTTTCTCGGCCAATCCAAGATGTAGAACAGCAGAATAATCGGCATCATTGATTAGATTAGATACAGTGTTCGCACCTTTCTCATCTACTGTCAGAATCTTTGTGATTATTGTATGTCCTCTTACACTTTTGCCATTTATGCTTCGAGCAATAATTTCTGAGATATTCGATTCATGCAATCCAAATGGTTCAAATCCGGTTACAAGGACCTGTGGTTGCATATCATCGTCCAAAAGTAATACCTCAATCAAAATTTTGTCGTCAGGTTGACAAATGGTAACATACACGGGTTGATTGATGGATATCGAGGATGATGAAATCGAGATTGTGGTTTCCTCCGATAAACCAGTTGATTCCGTCGCTATTGGGAAAACAATTTGGAATGAAATTACTGGTGGAGTTGGAATTTGGGGCACATTTCGTCCAATTATAGCAGTAACCCTTTCATTAATTCCGTTCCTCTTCCTTGGGCAGCACTTCAACAGAAATCATCAAAGAGGGTTTGATTATTTTCTTCTACAAATCCCGTTAGCTTTCACATTAATATTGTGGGTAGGACTTTACATTTGGTCAATTTTCGATGCTTGGAGAGAAGCAAGCATAATTGTTTCAGAAGCTTAAGTCCAGATTTGATTATTGGTTTTGATTTCACCACTCGCCATTCCTGCTAAATCTGATTTATCATCAGCATCAAATTCATCAGGCAGGCTACCTGAGATGAAATTTCCAACATTGTTGGATTCGATAGCCCAGTACATAACTGAATCTTCATTACTCGAATGGCCTTTGTGGTCTGGGTCCTCATGATCAATCGGTGAGGTATAGACAAGATTCACCAAACCAAGTAAGTGTCCTGCTTCATGGACAGTTACCGCTCTTTCTACTTCCTCGGCAGAGGGTCTTCCAAGGAATCCTTCTGATTCATCTACTGAATCCTTGAATATCGCTATTGTTGATGCATCTACAGCAACACCAAGAACTGAATCATCTGTATATGTCCCTTTAGGAAAGAGAAAATACCAATGCAGGGTGTCATCATCCATTGCATCACCACCCAAGTCCCATCTTTCATCTCTGACATTATCACTGGTCCATTTTGTGTCGAAAGAAAAATCGACAATCTTTGGTTTGATGATTATTCCTTCAGGTTTGTCACAAACTTCGTTTAATCGATTTTTCACTAAATTCATCGCAATTGGTTCATAATTATCTTCATACAAGAAGTGTATTTCCATTTTTTTGAATTGACTATCTTGCAAACAAGCAAGTGTGAGGCCTCCGGGTATACCCCTCTCCTCGGGGAATAAATCATCTTCACCGAAACATCCACTCAATCCGTATGTAAGTAAGATGAATGCCATGAATAACCAGCGCATAATTTCACCTAAAATTCGTCGGGTATATTTGTTGGACTAAACAGTTGCCCAGGCCCAGTAGCTTGCGCTAATTGTGTCCTCACAAGATGCTCCCATGCACGCATTACACCCAAGGCGTCGCTTACAAGCATTTGTTCTTCTTCTAGAGTTACACGAATTAATGTGTCTAGAATATCCATTCTGTCTTTATCTGTAAGCGATAACGCTTTTTCCAAATCGAAACTGTTCTCACTTTGTGATATCTCTACATCGATTTCCCATTGTTTAGCCAAGTTATCTGGGATTGAATCTGCATGCTCCTTCAGTTGCGAAAATAATCGATTTGTCCACCTAGAAATCACCATGCTTGATTCTATAATCGGCATATTCAGTTGTTTGATTAAATTGACAAGACGCTCTTGCAGAACAACCATTGAGTCAGTACCTGTCACGGCTAATCAACTCTGAATTACTTAGACTGCATTTCCATGTACTGATGGCCGTAAGCAGCCCATTGTTCCATGGTCCAACCCTCGGGTAATCCTGTTGAAGGCAACGGAGGGGTTGGTGGTGCTGTTGGCGCAGGGGCTACAGGAGCTGATTGAACCACTGGAGCTACTGCTGGTGAACTACCTTGCAGTCCTTCAATTGATGGTACTTCTTTTCCATCAAGAGACTCTATCACCTCTTCAGTATGGTCTGTTTCATCAACTTCATCTCCTCTCCTTATCCTTCGAATTTGAACCATAGTCCAAACTGCATATGACATTGCACAGAGGGCAATTAAGTACATTATTACCGATAATTGTGAATTCGCAACTTGATTGGCTAAAGCAGTGCCGTCTCTCTGAACCTCTTCTTTAATCAGTAAAGGAGCGATAGATATGCGCTCCTTTTCTACACCGGAATCCAATAGAAGTAGGCGGTATTCAATAGTCTCTCCAACTGAAAATTCTGCAATTGTTTCAAGTTTCAACTGAGCCTTCGAACCAGATGAAATTTGGATCTCTTTACTGTCGACGGTTTTCCAGTTCTGATCTCCAACTAATTCCTGCAGAACAAAGGTGACATTTCCTGATGCGCCATTGTTCTTTGTTTCAATAGATAGGGAAACTGATTCACCAGGGTTAGGTGTTGGATTTGACCACGTCCAGAAAGTTTCTGCTGAACGGAGACTTATGTCTGGTCCAGTAAGTGTTAATCCCCATGATGCAAGTGGGTTATCGATGTTATTATTTTCACTATTAAATGGGTTACCTGAAGCATCTGATCCAGTTACCCAAACGTCGATATTGTATGATGGGAGTAGTTGTGTAGCGCCCTTGTCCGTAAGATCTATCAATCCTGTCCAGAAGTATTGATCTTCGAATGGCGTAGTGTCTGGGAGTGGTGCGGAACCTCGACTAATCTCTGCTTCTCCAGCACGAACGAGATAGTGTAAAACTGCAGGATTATCATCCGAGAATCCTTGATCATCTCTTGTTTCAAGCATTACTTGTAATTCATTAGCAACTGAAATCGAAATGTCCTGACCGGGTTCTAAACC
This sequence comes from Methanobacteriota archaeon, assembly GCA_038130705.1. Taxonomy (GTDB): domain Archaea; phylum Thermoplasmatota; class Poseidoniia; order Poseidoniales; family Poseidoniaceae; genus MGIIa-K1. The sequence goes on from JAYPOA010000003.1 coordinate 8,027, forward strand.
AGCTAACGTAATCGCATTTATTGATGGTCTATCGCCATCTACTGCTAAACGTAATCTTGGTTTGTATTCGGATTGGTCTTCAGCAATTCCAGGTAAATCAGTTAGTTTAGCCTGCAAGTCTAAATGACCGCTTCTAACATACGGAACAAGTAAATCGATAGAGAAATATCCACCCTCACGACTTGTTGTGGTCCACTCATGTTCGTAATCACCAAGAGAAATAGTGAATGCACCGGATGGCGCAGGCATCTCATCCTCCGAGAATAGCACTCTTCCACTAAATCTCAATGCTTGACCAGCACCTATCAAAGTCTCATCAAATTCTGGATTGTAGTGGTTAGTCCCATCTCTCAACTCGACGGCAAGAATATGACCAGGTTGCGTATCAAACCTCAGATCATTATCTAAACTCCAGAGGTCATTACCTAATCCTGCTTTGTGGATATTACACGGAATAGATTCATCTAATCCACACGATTTATCCTCAATCCAAACCTTTGGTATGAATGTTGAAAGACCATCTGTGTCCCAAACTTCTGGGAAATCCCATGTTAACTGGAATCTTATCGATAGAATCATTCTCGATTCATTTGTAGGATCTAGTAGAATTCCAGAATATAGATTTGAAACTGCAAGACCTGGACCACCACTTTCAAGGTGGAGATTAGGCATACCATCTTCGTCCTTCGAAATATGTCCAAATATAGATGTCTCGTCATCATCATAATCCTCTGCCAATGCTAATTGGAAATAATTTACATCCCACCAACCATTGATGTCAGATACCATGATTGTTGCTGTGTAGGCAATACCCGGGTGGAGTGGTTCTTTGTCATCGTGACCTAATATGGTAGAATTATCAATATCCATATCTGGTTCGAATTCTTCTCTTATCTCATACCACGATAAGGATGCGTCCCAATCAGGGGCAACATCTCCAGGTCTTTGACCACACAATTCAAAGCCTGTTATATCACAAACTGGTCCACCACCCATCGCTATAACATTCCCTTGACCATCTTGTCCTGATACATAGAATGCAACCTTATCCTTATGATATAGCATAGAATCATCAATTAAGCTGTTGAATACATTCATACCACCCGGTCTAATCTCAGGAGTTGTCATAATCTTAGTTCTGTATTCAATAGGTTCTGGAAGGCCATTGAAATTGGAGTCGTCGCATTTTTCGTGCTCCCCAGCTTCACAACCAATCCAATAGTGCAATTCAACTGTTTGCGGAGGGTCAACTGAATCTTGAATTATAACTTCAACGGCTTGTCCACCTGGTGATGGTGGACCCTTATGCATCTCAGATTCCTTTAATGGAGTTGCTGAAATGACCAGTGGCGCATTACCATCAAAGATTAATTTGATTGAGTTATATCCGGGATTGACGTAATCGGAACCATTGGTCATATTTACCGCCGAGACATATAAAACCATGCCACCAGGAGCAGATTCAGTTGGCGACATAAAGGTCAAATTGTATTGACCAAAACCTGGATTTGATTCAGTGTGTAATAACATTGGATCGCCGATTGGATCGCCATCATAAGTTACATTTTGGCCAATTACCTGTAATTCAAACTCTCCTGCTAGTGGGAATAATGCAGAATTTTCGAAATTTATACCTCCGAGAATTGTGAGATTGTATCCACCTCTGACCCAGTCACCTGAGTATAGTTGTCTTCCAGTTTCTTCCCAAACTCTCATCCCATTCAGTTGTATGTCGTTTTCTACATTTAGTGAAAGAGTGTCAGTGGTCCAAGATTGGATTTGCGGTCCAAGGTCGTCGCTAACCGATACCACTGCTTCCATTTTCCTTTCGTCGTCCCATGACCAATCTACTCTGAGGGGTATAACTACAGATAGTATTCCGTCCACGCTTAGTGAAGAAGTGCAATTGCCTACATCGAATTCTACAATGCCGTCACCATCGCTCTCGATTGAGCAAGTATCACCTCTTATCCATTTGAAAGCTGGATTAGGCCCATTGGAATTGTTCAGCCCGATTGTGGCTTCAGTTACTCTGTCGACGAGGTCACCATGAGCCATTCTAACCACTAGGTTGCGATATATACCATCAGGAGCTACAAGGTTTCCTTCAAGGCTGGCGTCGAGGACCCTTGTTTTGAGTCTGTATTCTATGTCAAGGTCGGAAAGTTTTACTCTTCCGGGGGAATTAGCCTTCACACCAATTGGTATCTCGACCGTACCGACTCCATTATCAGGTATCAAATTGTTAAATGCTTGAACGAGGGTTGGCGGGTCCGAAACCACAACTCCAACAGGTGAATTATCTGATGCTACTACTGAACTTTCGTTAAGGAATAAAATCGAATCCCATTCCCAGGTATTATCTGCACCGATATCGAGTTTAGGACCATCAGGATAGCCTTCTTCGTACCACAAAATCATCTTGTCGATTTTCGGTGTTGAGGTTTCATCGGTAGTTGACATTAGCACTGAGTAAAGAATTTCATTACCTCCACCCTGAGTAGAGAAGGAAACTTCTTGATTGTTCAAAGCGTCTTCCCAAGTACTTCCATTATCATTCGAAACCTTGACTGTAACTTCTGATGTTGATGGTTCATCAGATGTCCAAACGGCTCTTACCTTTCCAACATTGGTACCAGTCGAAACCCTTTGACTAGTCCAATCACCTGTTGTCGAATAAGTAGTTGCATATTCGAGACTCATCCACCATGATACTGCTGAAGAACCAATCAGTTGCATTTTCCACACAAGCTCAGTTCCTGGATGCATGAAATGTATTGTTTGGTTTGTTTCTACAGCCTCCCAATGAGTACCATTGTCAGCGCTTACCCAATAATCAACTCTGTCACCCTGAGTTGTAGCAGTCCAATGATTTTTGACATTGACCGCTACTATATCCTCATCAGAAGTAATAGTTTCACCTATCCAAGTAGTAGTTCCTGGTGCGGGATTGGTCGGATATGTTAGTCCAGTACCAAATTCTCTGTAATACAACGTTTTTGAACTCCATGTGGAGTACCCAGTATCAACTGTTAGAATTCTTTCACCGTCGTAGAACATTCCGAGTCCCTTAGCGGTAATGTCTCGAGTACCAGCTTGTGGCACCAAAGATGTAGAGGTGCCAGAGATAGCCCAAGCGCTCATTTCGTCTGTATCCTGCCAATAGTTGCCTTTCATGCAACGCATGTAGAATAGATTATTGTGAACTGTAAGTCCATGAACTGAACTGGATGTTTTACCACATTCAACTGCGGAGGACATGAATGAATAGACGGTAGATCCCCTAGTGTATTGACCATTATTTCCAAAATCGTATGAGATAATGCTCCTCTGTTCGCCATGAACAACCCAAATTTCGCCAGTAACTCTATCATAAGAAATACCACTGTAATCACCATAAGTTCCTGCAGGGCTTAAGTCATAGGAATCTAAACACTTCCAAGTCCAGTCATCTGAGACATCAATTTTCAAGACTCGCAAATATTGAGTTGGCACAGAGGTTGAATAGAAGTACCGATAGGTAGTAAAAATTCCATACAGAATTTCATCGTCCGTGATAGTCCAATCCTTGAAACCATATCCCTTGTAATATGTTGATGTTGGGTCTTGAGGAAGTGCACATGAGCCTTGCTGTAAGTCAACAATAATATCTCTTGATACATTGTTTGGGTGAACTCTGTGAACTACTTTATCGAAATTTGTTCCAGAGAATGTTGATAAAAACAACCAATCGTGATTTCGCAAAATTGCACCTTGGCCTTGTGCCATTAAATTATTTCCAGAAATTCGCACTTGGTTACTGAACCTTGTTTCAGTTGAGTTTGAAGTGTGGGGTTGCCTGACTGCATAACTTCCATTATCGAGCCAAGCAGTGGTTCCTGGATTTTCTTGCTCAGATAAACTATGTGAATTCATTTGTGTTTCGAAATCTGAAAAACCAAGTGTTAGTTCGCCACTTCTAGCATCTGCTGAGTTCGAATCACCATCCATCCATTCTTCATAGGTATCGGTTGTAACCTGAGACCAACCTGTTGAAGATGCACCGGAAAGAGTTACTTCTACGTCTAATATCTCTGCTCCTTTAGGAATTGCAACCTTTGTTGTTTTATCAGCTCCTCCCTGATAGAGAGCAATATTTTCTACACTTCCGTCCGAAAAGGTGTAAATGTGACGTGTTGCAGTATTTGCAGAAGCCTCACTGAGAACCATTTCTGAGAATGGACTCATAGGTGTAAGGACCATTATGAATACCATTATACCAAGCGCAAATCGAGAACTTGCTTTTTTCATTTAAGGACCCCTTAAATCGGTGAGGTGTGACATGATTATTGAAGTATGCGGATAATGGTCACTCGAATAATCTTCCAATTAAAGACAAATCAAGACTCCCTACTATCATACCTCAGAGGTGATGAATCACCTCTCAGACCGTCTTCTTCATCGTCCTTTACTTCGAACCAGTCCACCAACCAATCCCCGTCAGTATCCCAATTAAGCGGATCGCTTCCTTCTGCTATGTGGTCATCATCGAGGTCTAACATATACCAACCAAGTATTTTCTCACCATATTCAATGGTAGGTGCTCTGTTAGTGTTACCTTGGTAATAGATGTCCCACAAATCAGTCAGGTCACCTGAGCTAAGTATGATGTCATCGGAAGGAACGATGGTCAAGAAATCGCTATCTTGATCATCAAGAATTAAAACATAACTTTCGTCGTTTATGTTCTTCTTCACCATACCGAGATAATTAGTTGAGTCTTCATCAATTTCTCCAAGTCCAAGCAGGTAGGACCGGAATTGCCACCATTCGGTGATCAGGCTGCTATTCCAAGTTTCCCCTGATAACCTAACTGCACTTGGTGAGTCCAAATTTGGATTGGTTATAGCATAAAATTCCATGAAATTTGTGTACGGAGAATACTCGCACGTGGCACCACTGCAATCCCAATTTCCGTCTTGGTCAGGGTCTTCATTCGCATCGAGAGGGTCTCTGGGGTCAAATGTTGCCCAAGTTAGACCCAAATCTGGCCTTGAATAATTTCCATCTTCCAATGAAAGTGGTCTACAAGATGCTGTTGAAGACGTACACGGCAAGCCATTGCCAATGTCAATCCATTGAACTTCGACATATCTTTGAGATGAGAAATTGTCGTTTGTTTCGTTCCATCCTTTTTCATATTCATACCAATCAGGTAACATGTCCCCGTCGGTATCGTCGTCCATTGGGTTGGATCCATACTTGAACACCTCTCTACCATCTGACATGTTCCAATCCCTATCGTGAGATTGAACAACTCCGTTAACAACTACAGTGTTAAATGTGATAGCATCGGAATCTGAATCGTTTGAATCCGGTCTGGTTCCGTTCAAATATTCCATGATATTTGTGAATGGTAAATCACCTATACCGTTTTGAATAACTACTCCAGATGGGGTAAATTGACGATCTTCCCATGTACCTTGGGTTGCAGGGATGTCGAAACTCGTACGCCCGTACCAACCATCACTATCTCCATCATAATCCACGTCAAAAGGATTAACGGGATTGGTAGACCAGTGATTCTGAGTAGTCTGGTCAGGTAAACCATAGACTGCATAACAGAACTCCCACCCATCATCAATTCCATCAAGGTCAGAGTCTGAATTTGTTGGGTCGCTAATTCCGAAAAGTGTCCTATTGAAATTGTCGGAATCGATTTCATTAATCAAATCCATTCTCAGGATGGACAATGAGTCCTTATTCCTAAAGGTGTTGAAAATCGCTCTTCTCGCCTCGAGTACGGTGCTACCTTCCTCAACATAAGCGGATATTGCATCATCACCAAATCCTATTAATCCTGAACCTGTTGATAATCTTTGACTGTATTTTCCATAGACCCTTGACTCATATTCTCGTTTATTTGTGAATTGTTCATCCAAAGAAATGTTACCATCTCTATCACAATCCACAGAATCTTGGTCGCTGTCCAGCCATTGGTCTGTATCGATAAGGGGGTTCATTGACCATCTGTTGTTTTCTAAATCCCAACTTGTGAACCAATATTCAAATCCATCAATCATGCCATCGTCATCTGTATCTGACAATGTTGGATCGCTTATCCCCATTATTGTGGAAATGAAATTGTTAGGAATTCCAGTTGATTGCCATTCAGAAAAGTCTGCAAGGTGTCTCTTGCCTCTTTGCCCTTTTTCGAGGATCATTGTGTAAACTCTTTGTGCTTTTTGGGATGGATCATTCAAGTCTCCATCGATGTGCATCAAAGGTGAATCAATTGGATGATTACCACCATTTTCTGGATTGGTAGTGAGCAATGAAAACTCTTGCCCATCGGTTAATCCATCTTCATCAGAATCAAATGAACCATCGCCTGGAACAAGTGGATTCAAAGTCCAAACCTGGGCTGAATCATTCCACGTTGTGAACATTAGTTCTAATCCATCAAGGAAACCATCTCCATCCGTATCAGGATTGTTAGGGTCGGCAGTCCAACCTGAAATGTTGACCAAATCTTGAGCTATGAATGACCCAAATGATTCAGAATTGGTTATACCTGGCCATTGCTGAATTGTATATCCAAGACCTGCAGTAGTTACAAACCATTGTGGAGAGGAGCGGTTCTGATTGGTTTCAGAAAGGCCAGGTGCAATACTATTGTATTCCTCCCAATTGCTCATTCCATCGTCATCTGCGTCTTCCCATCTGTCATCTGAATCGAGTGGATTTAGTGTCCAAATTCCATCAAACATATTCCATCTCGCATACCAAATTTCCCAACCGTCTGGCATACCATCAGAATCACTATCTGAATTGGTAGGGTCACCAGTTAGAATGCCATCAGAAAATGTGTCTTCCGGCATCCCATTGTCAGAAATATTTTGGAATAAGTCCGTACTGAAGCCATCGGGAATTTCCTCTCCTTCAAGTGTCATATTCTGTGAAAACAAGTTATCCTTGATATTATACTCTAACCAATTTACAAACGCTTCATTTTCCTCTATTACACCATTATGATTTATGTCAAATCCGTCTCCATCTGGATTTTCGAAAGCGTCGCTACCGTTCAACGGATTGATTCCCACACGGCTCACATCCCAAGTGCATGCGCCTCTGGCCTCCCATCCATCAGGGAGTGAGTCTCCATCAGAATCCTTGTTATTTGGATCTGGGTCAGCCCATAATGCAACAGCAGATTCTGTCTCTAAGTGGCTTTCCAATAAATCTCCAATCAAACCAGATTGTTTAATCAAGCTCCACTGATACTCGCACAGATTGGATAATCCGTCACCGTCAGCATCCCAGTTTGCATCCGCAGGGTCATTTGGATCCATTGTCCAGTTGTTTGACCCGGTAAATGTGCTCCCAATCCATCTTCTGTGTTCTAATTCCCAGCCATCAGGCATTCCATCTCCATCGGAATCCCGGTTTGTAGCATCGGTCCCAGAATCAATACCTAATGAAGAAAGATAGGTAGTGTTTACAGATTCTGCAATAGTTTCGTCACAGATGTGTATGTAATCATATTGATTTGTGTAATGACACCAGAGCGGGGTCGTTTCGTGGAAAATTCCGAAGTATTCTGAACCGTCGCTTACTCCATCGCCATCGGTGTCGACGTTTCTTGGATCGGTCGCATTGTAACCTGCATTAGTTCTTGCAGTATATCTGAACTCATCGAGGTTCCTCCATAATCTTTCGTTGATTGGATCGCTATCTAGATTTACGCCATCACCATCTGCATCAAGAAGAGCATCCCAAGGATCTGTTGGGTCAAGCCCGTATCTTACTTCCCAACCGTCTAACATACCGTCGGAATCAGAATCGTTTGCCATTGGATGCATCAGTTCTAGGTTTGAGTATTTTCCTGGGCCTATTCCTGTAAAAATTGTTTCAATTCCTTCGACATTTTGAACACCTATTGCGGAAATCATTCCGGGCACCCATTCTTGATTTGTCATCCCATAAACGGCGTTATATCCTCCGTTTAATGTCCATAATCCCCATGCAGAACCAATCAATAATTCAGAATCAGTTGGTAATATCGAAATTATATCATTAGTTCCACGAACTGTAAAACCGTTTACACCTGGATGTTCTAAGTCGCCACTATGTGTTATGGCACCGGATAGGATGTCGAGTTTATGGAGACCTGAGGGGGTTCCTATCCAAACAACTTGTCCTGGAGAGTCAGTCGGTCCGTCAACAACTAAGGCGTTTACCTGCGCAGGATTTCCTCCACCAAATGCACCTACAGCTCTCAATGATTCGATATTAGAGGCTATAGTTGTGGGTTCTGGAGAGAAGTAAAACTTCCAGTTAGGCACTGCTGCATCTCTAGCACTTGAAGTTTCAACTGTCATTAGACCTACATCAGTTCCAACATAAAGCATGAGCGAGCCATCGCTTACTTCCGAATGGGATATTTGTGTTGCAGTAGCGTTACCGCTGTTCATTGCATTTGCGATTCCCTGGCCTATATCGTATTTGATTACTGAAACTGTGTTTACTTGGAAAACTGAACCAAATCCTCCTTGTCCAAGAGATAATATATACTCATCAGAACCATCCGAAACTAGCTGTGTACCAGCAGTGTATCTGCCAGAGTAATAATCCCAAGAAGTGATTTCTGAAATGTTACCATCAGACAAAGGAGCGAACCAAACTCCTTTCTCTGTAACCAAAACAAGATGGTCGGAAAGTAAAATCATGTCATGCAAGTCGTGCCCTTGAGGAAGTTCGTGGTGCAAGGCGAGGTTTTCCTCAAAATTTAGTATTGAAATACCCAATTTGGTTCCTACCCACAACTCATCACCCACAGACATAATTTCCCTGACATCATGATTGTAAATCGAAATTTCATTGGAATTTATCTCTTGATACAGCATGTATTCTTTGTAACTGTCCGCAGTCGAGTCAAGCCCCACAGATCTCATGCCAGCTTTCACAGTATTGCCATCATCCAAATGGGTGAGATATTCTTCCAAAGTCGATAACTGTTCACCGACAGCTAATGCTTCCTCAGAACGAGCCGCGTCTTCACTAATTATCCCATCTCTGTTTGCATCCCAACCATCATTGTCGAGATCTATCAATGCGTTTGAGCGATTTAATGGGTCAAGTCCAAAATGTATTTCCCAGCCGTCTTTTATATCGTCGCCACTTGATGGGAATAACCTTCGATTTTTCACCCCATCCCAATTGTACCTGTCACTATCTTCATCCAAGGGGTTGGTGCCCAACCAGATGTATTCATCGATTACGTTTGAGGTTCCATTTCTAGCACAAGCAGAAAGCAAATTTGGGAAATATGTGTAATTGTTATCAGAGGAGATAAATGGCCAATCATAAAGTGCCGCTGAGCCAGGTCCAGGAGAATAGCACCTCAATCCATCTAATTCATTTGTCCAGTTTGCTGGTGAATTAAATTGGTATTCCTCTGACGAAGTTAGCATTTCGTTGATGGTCAGGAAACCATCACGATTAACATCAAATCCATCGTCATCTAAGTCTAAATCTGCATCGCTTGCATTTAACGGGTCGAAATAGAGACATGTGAACCTCTTTTCATCGGAATCAAATCCACCCAGTCTTTCACACATGTGTGCTTCAAATCCGTCTGGCATTCCGTCTCCGTCAGTATCGGATTTACGAGGGTCGAGATAGATTCTATCACCGGATTCATCTATAATCCCTGTTAATCCTCGTTGGAAACTTGGACTTGTACATTCAGCAGGATACGGCCAACAGTATTCTTCAGTAGAATTCATTCCGTCCAAATCAACGTCAACATAAGCATCAGATGCGTTATCTCTATCTAATCCCTTCATTATTACTGCTCTACCATCAGGCGATGAAAAATTGATATATTCACCGAACAGATTTTCGTGGACATCTGGTATTTTATCGCCATCAGAATCTGTGGCAGGTGGCCTTTCTCCCTCAGTAAAGTTTGGGTTTGTCGTACCTACATTTGAGATTGCAGGTAATTGTGAAACTAAGAACAAACCTGAAACGACCATTATTGTCATCAAAAGTGTTGACTGTGAGCGACGCATACTTACCACCATGGGCGCGGTCGCACCCAATATTCTTTACACGCAAACCAACCTTAATAGAGTGATGGAACAATGTTCAGACAGTAACTCTCCTGACTTGTTGTTTTTTGCTGTGAAAAATAGCAATTAACTGAGGAATCATAGGTTAATTCAAAGGCCATACGCGATGGCCTCAGTTAGTTCACATGTCTCTATCGTTCACTCACTTGGGAACTGGGAGTAGAGGAAACTCTACACTAGTCGAATGTGGGGACAAAATGGTTCTCATAGACCAAGGGTTTAGTGGTAAACAACTAGAGTCAAGGCTGGCGAGGATGAATGTGAAACCCACCGAAATTGATGGGATTTTGATTACACACCATCACTCAGACCATGGCGGTGGAGCAAAAATTGCTCAGAAAAGATGGGATATCCCTGTTTTTTGCAATGATAGAACTGCTACGGCTTTAAATCTTGATTTGAGTAAAGTTAGTTTATTTGAGAATTTAGATGCGATAGAATTTGGAAATGACCTAGCAATACTACCCGTTCCAGTGCCACATAGCGGAGCTGATAATGTTGCATTTATCGCCTCCCATAATGGAGAAAGGGGTGCTGTAATCACTGATTTGGGATCTTGGACAGAAGAGTTGGTCACTCACGTGGCAGGTTGCCAACACATCTCAGTCGAGGCAAATTATGACCACAATCGCCTCATGAATGGCCCATATCCAATGAAACTCAAAGATAGAATTTCGAGCAGAGGCGGACACTTATCTAACGACCAAACAGGTCAGTTTTTATCAAGAGTTGTGGATAGTGAAACCAGATCTGTAGTCCTAACACACCTTTCAGAGAAAAATAATGCACCTCACTTGGCTGAATCCGTTGTACTGTATCACATACAAGAACAATTTGAGGGGGACATCCAAATATCGTTACAGGACGGTCCAGAATTCACCCACCATATTGGACAAAGCGAATCGGAAAAGGTTGCCCAAGAAGGAATTTTTCTTCGAGGATAGCCCTATTTTAATGTCAAATTGGTCAAACCATAAGAGGGGGGAATTATCTCTTCAACATGATGAGAGGCACTACTTGTCGACGCGACGACCTCGCTGTCAGCGAAGTTATTGGCGTAGTTATGCTTCTTGCTATGGTAGTTACAATGATGGGCGGGGTTTTTCTCGTTTTGACTCCATACGTTAATGATTTCCAAGACAACACCTCATGGGCTAATGCAAACGGCATAGCTGAAAGGTTAGACTCAAGGATAGATGTTGTCGCATCTTCTGCTAACAACACTGGATTACGCACAACAATCAATTCATTATCGAGTTCTGTCGTGCCTGTATTGAATGCAGAAATATGGACCATGAGTGCTGATTTAACTTGGAATGAAGAGGTAAATGTAGCCTATATCAACCAAACAACATTTTCAATTTACGCCGTTAATGAATCAGCGGTTAAGGCAAAAATTTGGACACCTGAATCTGTAGAATTTGTCGATTTTTCTCCAAGTGAAGAGCCGGTAATAATATCGCATAACACAACATTGCAAGGAACGTATATCGTAACTATTTACAACATCCACGACATCGAAATTCACAAGTATGCTCACGCATCATTATCTGGTCTCTTGGTCAATACTAAAGTCCAAACTGGTGAACACTCAATTGGAATAATTAACGATGCAAGATTTGACAAATTTTCAAACGAGCCTTGGAAGGTAACATCTTCTCCTGATATGAAGATAGAAGAATTGTTTGACGGTACGATGCGATCTAGTATGTCATTAAGGAACATACAGGTAATAGGGGCTGTGCCTGATGGAAGAGATGCAACCTTTGACATTAGTTCAAGAGGCCCTGTACAAATTTTTAGTGGAGATGCATGGAATTTCCGTTACACGTATAATTCCGAATTAGGGCCAACGATTACACCCCAAATGAGTGAAGGATGGTTAATCGATTACCAGTTGCATAAAGTGTCTGATACTTTGGATGAATACAGAGGAATTAGACCATGGCAGCGAGAAAGTGGTTTCGATGGCTTGACAATAGATCATGACGGCAAGATGATTGATTTAGAAATCGACCTTCAACTAGTGGAGGTTAGCAGATGATAAACTCTAATTTACACAGGGACGAGGAAGCAGTAAGTGCGGCAGTCGCCACCGTACTACTGTTCGGAGGAGTAATTTCCATAATCGGATTAATGCTTTTGTCTCTTGTACCAGTAATACAAGAATTAGAGGGTTCGCTCAAAAGAAGTGACATGCAATCGCAGATGGAAATAATGAATCATGAGGTTAATCTACTATCAGAATCAGGTCTCCCTGGAGATTCATCTGAGGTAGAATTGATACCAGTTGATGGGACTTTAAGATGGGATAGAATTCGAGGTGGAATGTGGTATTCTGCATCTTGGTATGAAGATACAACATTTAGAATCCGAGGCGCATTAGATTTGAATCGTGAGGTTGAGATCAGGCATCCGGAATCCCACGTACAAGCAATCTGCTACGAGGACATGAGATTAGGCCCTGATAGGCACTTTCTGTTCACGCCAAATAATAATGCAGACTTTGTTTTAGTTACACCAAAACATGGGCTATCGATTCCCCTGGGCCCGGTCATAGTCGAGCAATCAGGAAATGAATATCCAATATCAATAGGAGAAGTATTGCGATTAACCACCGACAGCGTGATTTCCTCATCACACGACTTGAGCGGTTTGGAATTATATGGAAATGGGGGGGCTACCTTAGTCCCACCTGTCAAAACCAACCCTGTTTCTGGAATGGGACAGAACTGGGCCATACCTATTCCTTCAGGAAATACAACAGTAGAAGTAATGTCAAAATCAGATATGTTAGTACAATACTCAATTGATGGCACTCTTAAATCCCAAGTTGTAATACAACCAGAAGGTATTCAATACGCAAACTCATGGGTCAAAGAATTTCAAACGACATCTGATACTCTTTTAGAAATCATAACAGATGTCGATGCTCAAGTAATGATTATCCATGAAGGGATTGGCCAGACAATGATTATGGGTCAAGAAAATAGTTTCATATCGAAAAATTTCATTGCACCGAAATCTGAAGGGAATATCACATTTTTCAATCCAAATGAAAACTCTGCCACAGTAACATGGCGCAATGGTGGTTACTCAATACCCGGGAATCAAACCATTACAATTGAATGGCCACCGGTCGGAATAGAAAATTCGACAATCCTGAAAAGTGATGAGGATATAATGGTAAAGTGGAGCATCGAAAATAACGGAGCATTTGTCTTACCAGCAATCGATACTGGACAATTAACTGGGATGAAATATATTGAAGATTCTGGAGATTCAATAACGAATGAAACATCTGCTCATGGAGACTACATGACAAAACATATTCTAAACGGAGATAACGGAATAGTTATCCTCGAAGATGATGGAGACACTCGATGTATTTCCATTGACAAAACTGCATCTGGATGGATTTCAACTATCCTCCCATGGGACACAATGAACGGGATTCCAGAAGGCCAAATAGTCAAAGCATGGCAATCCGGAAAACATCCGGCAAGTATCGAAATCACGCTAATTGGTAGTTTTGATAATTCTAATTACGCAGTTTTGTCTACGGCTTGGGCATTCCACATCTCAAGGTTAACCTATGAATTTGACACATCCATTACCGGATTAGAAGTTGCCTGGAGTTCTGGAGCGATTGTTACCAATCACCCAGAGATGCAACCTACAATACTTGAAGGACCCACTGATAGACAGGGTCCAGGGCCTCGATTTAGTGTCACAGTACCATCTCTTCATCCAACATCGACATCAGTTGAAGGTAGTGGCTACATGAATTTGAACATGGAATTAACAATGCGCCAAAGTTTAGCATCTTGTACAGCACACGATGTGCGAAGAGGCTGGATCGGCCCATATGGAGATGCTATCGCCTCTTGGTCTAGCGAAGGCCTTGAGTCTTCTAATGACTGGATTGTCAATCCGGGCAAATTCGACCAATTGAAAGACTACACGGGATGGGTCCCAGTACCAAGTCACGGACCGAGTGAATCAATTTGGCACACAGCAGGTGAACCAATTCAATTCAACCTACAAATCAGTAGTATTGATGTGGAAATTGCGGAGGTGGGATCATGAGAGGAAAGTTAGTTAGAGACAATTCTGGTGCGAGTACAGAACTTGGATACATCTTCACATTCATGTTAGGTGTAATTTTCCTTTCGATGTTCAGCGTATGGGCCTTTGGCTTAGAAACTTCAACCAGAGAAAAATGGAACAGTACTGCTGTTGATGTGAATATGGCAGACATTGCGGGCGCAGTTGAAAGGGCGGACGCTGCAAGTAGAGAGGATGTAAATTCAAGATATGCGGAGAGTGTTGAGTGGAGGCTGACAGAAGCTGATGAATCCCTTTTCACACTCGTTTTAGATGATGAAGGGCTACATCTCGACCACACTGAGAATTCTTTGGACAGAGACGTATCGATATCAGGGACTGGTGCGGGCACTTATGATGGTGAACTCACATTATCCGGAACAACCTATATTTGGGTTGTATACGATGATGGTGTAACCTACATTACTAAAGATAGGCCTGACTTTTAATCAACGACCCATCACTGCATTATGAACCATCATTTGCACTTCACGCATTCGAGTTTGTGCTCCCAGTTCTCTAAATACTGACAAAGCTCTTTGGAGGTATTCCATACGTCGTTGCCTGTCTGGTGCCACTCCACCCAGCCTCGCTAATAGTTCTCCAATTTGCATACGTAAGTCGTTAGCTTCTGAAATAATCAGAGCCTCTCTGTACCGTTCAAGAGCATCTTCGATTCTACCACTGTCTTGAAGAACTTCACCCAGGAGTATTGACACCTCAACTAATGCGAGTGGGTCTCCTGCTTCACCCATAGTTTCTAAAGCTCCAGTATAGTGATGCAATGCTAAATCAGCGTCTCCTGTTTTGGCATAAAATCTACCCAAAACAGCACGTGCTCTGGCATGTAGAATCAAATCCTCAGTGTCAACAGTACGCTCGTATGATGAAAGTGCATGATCTCTAGCCCTGTCTTCTTTCCCTAGGTCTAATAGGGACCTTGCTAGAACAATTTGTGCTGGTATTAAGTCTTCAGAGTCATTTGAAGAAAGGATTTTTTCGACTTCAGAGTATGCATCAAGTGCTTTTTCTTTGTCCCCCCTTCTCCTGAGGATATATCCCATGTTGTTGTAAGATCTCGCCGCGCCAAGTGCATTATTTTGCGCAATAAATAATTCCAAAGCTTTAGTGTGCATTTCTAAACTTGAATCTGGCTCTCCTCTCTTCAGCGCAATGTCTGCGAGATTGGAGAGAATATCGGCAATGATTTCATCCAAGCCTGCTTTTTCAGCAAGTGGTTTAGCCTTATTGAATGCTTCTTCAGCTTCATCGAACCTACCCAATAATGAAAGAACTTCGCCCCGAAGCCTGTCGATTTTACATGCACTTTCAGGAGCGATAGAATCTAATTCGATTGCTACCAACAGATGTAATAATTCTATGTGACCTTCCTTAATCAGATCACGTCCACGTTCAATCACGATTTCAACAGCATTTTCATGTCTTGAAGATGATATCAAATGGTATATCTTCTCCATTGCTACTGAACTACTGTCAGTCTGATTTTCGTACCATGATACTGCTTTGTTGTGTAATTCTTCTTTTGATTGGCGATCTAGACTTTGGAGTAAGAATTCCCTAATTAAGTCGTGAACATCGTAGGTATCAGAGTCGGCTTGCCTTGCAAGTCCTGATTCTACTAACTGGTCTAATTCATCAACGCTCAATCCTTGTACCGTAATTGCTTCAAGAGGAATTGGCTCTCTGTACACAGATAATGCACCTAAAAGCCTCTTCTGCTCACCAGATAATTTTGAAAATATTTCGATATTGACGTAATTCTCAAGGGTTTCATGGAAGGCTCCGGCGGATGCTCCTCTGTTGATTAATTCAATAATTAATGGGTGACCTCTACTCAGGGAATGTATGTAAAGTAATTTTTCTTCCTCTATATTATCAAATGCAGTCAGAAGTGACCTTGTAGAATCCTGGTCCAATCCTTCCAATGGCAGAACGAGCGAAACAATTTTGCCTTCAGCATCTTTTAGCGGAACAACTTCTTTGAAAGACCTAGAAAATAATACCAGACCTATTTCACCTTCATATTCAACTAGTCCTCTTGATATTGCTTGAATGGTTTGGTGTAATGAGATGTCGCTTACTTTGTGATAATCATCTATTACAATAAGGGAAGGAGAATTTGACAATGCATCTAAGATTAATCTCGCAGCATCTGTTGGTTGAGGAACAGGAGTTGCTGAAATGTAATCTGCCAACATAGAATCGCCGAGGCTCGACAACCAATCCGCAATAGTTTCAAAGAATGCCCTACTACCATCCCAATCCTGACAACGATGGTATAGAAGGTTCCTCTGATGTGTAAATGATTCAATCAGTTTCGCAGCCATAGTGGTCTTACCGATTCCAGCAATACCCGGGACCATAAGAGTAGTAGGCCTTGCTTCGAGTAAATTTACCATGTTCTCTAATTCCTTTGAACGCCCGTAAAAGTGTCTTATTCTTGGTAAATCACTAAGACTTGATACCAACTGCTTTTCAACATGCTTAGTCAAATCACGCTCAACTAAATCAGCAGAAAGTGACCTTACATCAAGAATCGAATTATCATCAAGGTACCTAATTACGTCTACTGGACGCATTGAAAATGGCAATTGGTCCTGTATTTCACCCAATGTTGAACTGATTGTTTGTCCACCTGGTAGGATTGCTCTTAATTTGAAATCACGCAATCTCTTCCATGTTTCATCAGCTAGAGAAATCCCTGATTCTGTAAGAAAATATGCCTTTCTCTTTCGACTAACACCCTGAACGTGAGCTTGTCTTTCCACTAACAATCCTTGGTCTTTAAGTCCTGCAATAGCACGAGGAACGTTAGACCTTGCTATGGCTACTGCGTTTGCAATTCCCATTTGCGAAAGAGAAAAAGGTACTTCAACAGAGCTCATGAAGTCTGAAAAATCAGACAGGTGAAGTAGAATCCTCTCCTGTACACCTGGTTTGGGCCCCGATACCATCATCACATCTCCAAATATATCCGCTCACTTATTGTTGTGGGGGGCGATAATTTGGATCGGCGACCCATTGGTTAGAATTCGCATCCCATATCCAGCCTGGATGTTGAGGTTGTGATACCGGAACAGGAGCTGGAGCAGGAGCAGGGGTTGCTTGTGCAGTTGCAGCGACCTTAGCCTTAGCCCATGCGTATGGGTCTTTTTCCTGTTCTTGAAGTTCTGATAGTTCCATTTCATCATCAATTTCTTCAAATTCAACGAAGAAATATGCACCAATACCTGCGAGCACTATGACTGCAATGATAACGAGCACTGTAATCAACCAAGTAGACATACCTTCGGATTCTGGGTCACCGGATTGTAGAGAAATATCTACACCATCATCCATACCTATTGTTTGAGAGTCACTCTGCTCGAAGAAAATGTCATAGTTACCATCATCTCCTAATTGGGATGATGTTATCTCCATTTTCCACGTTCCGTCAGGCTTAACAGTGGTTGTATTGAGATAAATTTCACCTTTCACTTTCTTCGCAGTAACCTGAGAACCAGGTAAGCCAGTTCCCCTGAATTCAGCAGAGTCTTCAAACACAACAACTCCTGTATCGATTCTTTGAGCGCTGAATTGAACTCCCTTAACCATGAAGCTTACCGGGTATGATACAGCAAGGGAATCGTGAATATCTCTTGCTTCAACTATTACGTTAATTAGGGACCAGTCAGAAATTTCTGACGAAATCAGATACTTCGAATTCATAGGATTGTAGGTTAGTACTCCGTCTGGAGAGATCAGAATGTGGTCAAAGTAGTCGTCATCTTCAACAGTTGCTGGACTATCGTAAATATTCCAAGTGAAGTGCTGAGTTGAAGGGCCAATGCCATCTGAATCGTTAAAGAAATCCAGCAGATTGATATTTGCACTCTCACATCTATCGAAACTTGAGGATTTTTCGTCACAGAATATTGTCATTGTATCCGGCCAGTTGTCTTCGTTAACGAATAAAGGAGCAACATTGTCCGCCGCAGTCGGGTTATCGATGATTATTCGAACGCTTTCGATATTTGAATAATCAATCCCATCATACGCTTTTACCCTTAGTTCGTATTGTTGGTCATGAATTAGGTTGCTTGTATCCCAATAGGTTGCCCAAGCACCATTTGATGCAAATGATGTAATCGGGTCTGGACCGTTGTTTAATTCAATACCACTAGCAAGGTCGATTACACTAATCTCGAGCCTGGTAACTTGTCCATCATTATCCCTAGCAACACCACTGATCAGTGTTTCTTCGTCAGCCCTTATGACGTCATTAGGGAGTGGGTCGCTAATTTGAACGATAGGGATTCTGTTATCGTTATCAATAGTAATTGTAACAACATCAGGAGTACATATATCTATTACCTCACGACAATAATTCGAATCACTCGCCCAGACAGTGAATGTATAATCTCCACTTGGAAGGGCTGAGAAATTCCAAGAGTCAGCCCAAGTAGGGGCACCTCCACTTTCAGCAGCGTAGTTTGCAGAGTAATTATTTGGACCCACAACTGAAAACCAAATATCTGCAATATCGCTTCCTTGAACTCCTTGGTAATTATCTGATGCAGTACCACTAAAGAGGACTTCTTGGCCATCGTGTGTTGAACCATCAACAGGAGTTTCTAGATTGATTGTTGGTGGATTAATATTCAATTTGAATACTCTTGTAACCACAGTAGATTCATCTATACCATCAGTAGATCTTACTCTGAAAGTAACATCGTCTTCAAAGTGGTTTGCCATATCCCATTCAAAACTCCATGTCTTGTAAGGCCAATTTGTCATTGTAACTTCACCATTTGCTCCAGAAGTGTCGGTAGCTTGGTACCAATCCTGACTTCCATGTGGCTGAATTTCTACTTTCTTCACCACTCCAAATTGACTTAAGTATGAATCATAATCACTAAAATAAGGTCCTGAATTGCCATCGTGTGCTGAACCTGAGAGGACTACATTCCTTGCAAATGAGGTCCCATCATTCTGTGAGACCATTACAGAAGGTGCCATGTTTGATAGGTGAACTACCTCATCCACCATCCCTGTTAGATCGAAATCATGAGATGATGTGCCTTTACCGAATCGAGAAGCTTCAACTGAGTAACTTGGCATCTCCCTTCCTCCAGATTGACAATCTGAGTCTTGGCCGTCTTTCAGCGTGTCTCCATCATTATCGATGTAATCGCCACATGAATTTTCTCCAGGGTCTGTCACATCATGGTCCCAGTTAGTGTCTATGTGGAAATCTGAAGGCAGTGAAATCCACGGAGTGTAACCATATGCGTCAGTTGTCAAATTGTAGAGTGAACGCCCTGCTGCATCTTTGATTTTGACTAATGCTTCACTCACTTGTGAGTTATCTGCCTTGACTTGATACCTTACTAGTTCAGCTTGCTCTACTTGTACACCCCATGCTGTATTTTGGTTCTGAACATGTATCTTTGAGCGATCAAAGTTTTGAACGTCAGAAAAGGTAAAAGTCGTGGCATTTTCCTTAAGCTCCATAGACAATGGCATCCCCATAGGTGGCCAATCAGCAGTAAGTGGAACCAAAAGACACTCTGAAATATCAGTATCACATTCTGCACCAAGCCATGAAAGTTGGACTGGATACAATGTATTGTTACCTGGGTCAGGAACTATCTCGCTTTGGATTGAAACACGCGATTCGGTTACGTTGTAAACTTGGGATGCTCCACTGTAAGTATTGTCGTTGAAGTATGCGATTGAACCATACTTGCTCCCATAATTGTCATCATAATGCGAAATGTTGGCTGCAAAAGCCCCTGCGGTAACTATGCTGTTGCCCTGTGCATTGACGATTCCACCTTTGATTCTGAATCCATCGCCTATGCTATTTGTGACAATGTTATTGATGAAAGTTGCAGATGACATGTAAACGTGGAAAGCAGGGCAGGGGAAATCTCCGCCGTACATTGCTTGAGAGGTACATGTTCCTGAATTGTTAGAAATCTGGTTGTTTGCAAAATAAAGTCTTGATTTGGTTGGGCTTGGGACATTCCAACCCTGGTCTTTGTGGTGATATTCGCCAATCAACACTGGTTCCTTTCCAGTGTCAAGGATTGTATTATTTTCTGCAGAGACATCTGATTCCCCGTATATCCAGAATCCATTCCATCCGCCAATTGGCCCTATTGTATTTTCATTTGCTGTGACGTATGACGACCTGATTCCAAATCCTGATCCTTCAGCGGCTCCTGAAATCGTGTTTCTATTTGCAACTACAATTGCTTCGTCGTAAGCTGTAATTCCTGCACCCTCTGCGGTTGTTATCGAATTGTCTTCTATGAAGAAGGTGTATTTTGTAGTACCAGTAGTTAGGTGAGAGTTTGTGTCAATTGCGTTACATTTGATGTCCATAGAAGAATTTGTGAGGTAGCCACTTGAAGACCTCAAAAATGCACCATATGAGTTTTGAGACACTGTAATTGCATCCATCCTTACGAACGAATCCTCAAGGTATATCGCAGATCTACCGCCACCTTGAGAGCCACAATCGGTTTCCGCACCTGTAAATGCGGAATTCAAAATTTGCATTACAACTAGTCCTGCCCCAGCACCATATGCTTGGATTGCAGCTCCTTGGAAACCTTCTTCGTCGACACCAACTTCGAAAGTTCCTCCATCCAGTGTGGGAGATGCTCCGTTGATGGCTAGAACGTTTGTTGTGTTGATATCCGTGAAGCTCGGGTTAGCTACGGAAAGAGATGCACCATCGAATACCAGTGCACCGTACTTCCAATTGCCCTGCCCTGTGATGTCCACAGGGATTCCATATGCACCATCTATCACAATGTGATTCATCCTTGTAGCCGCCTGATCTATTGTTGAATCGATGTAAATTCCTGAACCACAGGACTGGTCAGGATTCCAAAGTCCTGTAAAGTAACAGCGTGCTGTTAGGTTACCACCAGGAGCATTTCCCCAGATGAATCGAATCGGAGAACCTGTGCTTGCTTGTGTAGCACCACAAGACGAGTCCCCTGCACAAATCGACCCCTGAATATTGATGTTCTTGTCATAGGGAACATTGATTGTAGTGCCTGCGTTGATAATTAGTTTAGCACCGCCAGCGATGAGTAAATCGCCATCTAAGTTGTGAACACCCATCCAGGTTTCTGTTCCAGTAATGGTTCCAGAACTGGTTTCGTTTATTGCCGTTACAGGTGGAATGGTTGTTGCCATCGCCACGAATAGTGACATCATGAAAATACTAACAATTCCAATGCTTTTTGTCCTCTGTGCTAAAACCGACATAACATCGCCTCTAATCTTGGGATTAACAACACCAACTTAACACATTGGTATAGATTTCAATTGAAATATATCAAATAGAGCATAAGAATATCATATATTTGTTAAATAAAAAATAACATTGTATCATTTTTGAACAATAATATCATTTATTTATTCACCGAAAAACAAGACCCAGTAGTCCGTTTTAGCGAAATTAACAGGTCACGCTATCCTGTATTTCATTCAGCCATTTCATCCCATTTATCACGCCGTAACCTGACTTTTGGTCGTGAAATATGACTCCATCTTCAGATAGTGTTGAATTCATCAATGCATATTTTACTTCATGAACACAGTCAATATTTTTGTTTTTGAGATGAGGTTCTGATTCAAGAATTAATGCTAATAGTCCGCTAACTAAAGCTGTGGAGTCGCTCGTTCCTGTTGAGGTGTAATATTGATTGTTATCTCCAGTAGAGATTAAGTCAACACCAGGTGCAATAATTTCCGGTTTCATATTGGGATGCTGTCTCTCCTGACCTTCAAAATCAGTGCTTTCACCAAGAGAAGATCCGCTCCAAACATTCCCATCTTTTTGCGAGGCACCCACAGTGATGACTTCAGGGACATTTGATGGAGTTGTAACCCTGCCATCATCCTCATCTCCCCCGTCATTACCAGCAGCAGCTACAACAAAGATTCCCTTGCTTAATGCAACCTTAACAGCATTTACTGTAGGTCCATTTCTTGGCGCATCAGGGTCATTTACGCCACCTAAGGATAGGGAAATGATATCTGCACCAAATGTTTCCCAGCACCACTCTATTGCGTTGGCAACAACCTGTTCACTGCCAGTGTTTTCACCTTCACCATCATCTCCTAAAGCAGCAGCCATTCCAAGGACAATATTAGGCGCCGCGCCTACCATGTAACCATCCGCTGCAACAATGCCTGCCATCATAGTACCGTGGGCTAAAGAGCCTCTGTCCACGGGTTCAGAAGAACCTGTTGTAAAATCTCTGAAAACTAGTTGCAAATTTTCAAAATCTGAATGAGCAGTATCGATCCCGGTATCGACCATGCAAAGTCTTACACCTTCGCCAGTAAGTCCAATTTCTTGTAAATCTCTTGCACCTGAATCTTCGTATGCCCACTCAGATGTTGGTGGTGGTATCTCGAGCCAGAAGAATTCGGATTTTAGAAGTGCCCAAAATAAAATTGTCAAAATGACAAAAATTCCGGCATTAGCAATTTTTTGTTTATTACGCCTTCTAACAGGTACTGTTTGAACAGGTAAAGGGGCCCATCCAACTACTTCTGACCTCCATCCATCTTGGTGTCCATTTGTAGAGGGATCTACAGCTGAAACTATTCTGAAGTCGGTGGGTTCTGGCATGAAATCAACATTATCGAGTTGATTATCATCGCCCCACATGAACATTGATTATCCTTACATCTATTGAAGATATGTCTCGAACTACATAATTGTCGAGACATATCTCAATAAAAATTTACAATCAGAACCTACTCGATGATCCCTTTCTTGCTACCTTGTATCCACCATATAATGCCAAGATTGTGAGCATAAATATGACTACAGTGATCCACGGGGATTCTTCACCATCTGCAACGTTTGAGAATTTTCTCGAGAAGTCTACAGGTTCAACTGTGGAGTCAAGTGGTGTATCTATGACATCCAATCTAACTCTCAGGTGTGCTGTTCCAGGAGGCAGATCTGAATATGGGAATTCAGCCCATTCTACATCTTGCGCTGCAATTCTGATTGTGGTTTGTTGGGTCGGATAGTCAGTACCTTCTTGAGATGCTTCAAGGTATACAATCACGTCTCCAGTTGACAAGAATCCAGTGTTTTCGATAGGCACTCTAAATATTCCATCCTGATTAGCAAACGCATCTGCATTTCTCGGCTCGATGCTCTCAATCAATATTGCCAAGTCAGCAACAGCAATCACAACCTCAGTCGAGGCAGTCTGGACTTCAAAGTCGCCTTCACTGGTGGCTTCGAATGCAACATCACAATCATCCAATGTGGAATTTGTCGGCGCATGAACAGTGAATGACTGACTTCTGTCATTATTCGCTGCGATAGTTATGTTCGACAATTTGGGCGTGACATCCCATCCTGCGTCTACACATTCCTGAGGTATAGAGGATGTTATGGAAACGGTGTCATCTCCATTTCCAAGGTTGTCAACTCTCAGAGTTACTATAACAGTTCCACCATCAGCAACACCGACAGATTCTGGTGCGTCTTCAAGAGTAATGTTGTATATTTGCGGTACTCTAACGACTACTGTTTCTTCGCTTAATCCACCATCTGCTGTAAATCTCATTTTTACAGTGTGTCCGTCATCATAGGTGATCGACTGGTTCTGCAGTGGAAGAGTAATTCTAACATCAACTTGGGTCGTTAGTACCTGATTTTCATCAGAATTATTCTGGCCAATTCCCATTGTGACATTGATGCTGTCAACCCAGTTTCCATCTGCATCCTTAAATTCAACTGCCCAGTACTCGGAGTCTTGAGTTAAGTCCAGTGATCCAGATGTACTGAACATATCTTCAATTTCTGTTCCATCGTATGTAAGGTTTAGAGTCAACTCTATTACTTCATAATCATTAGAATCAGATTCTTTTGCATTTAACTCGGTTAAGTCATCAACGGAATAATCTGCCCCAGAATTGATTGAACCTATACTAACAATTAGGTCCGAGTCAACCTTCTTTGTAAATTGCATTTCCTTGTCAAGTGCTGTGTCCTGATCGATATCAACCACAATACCAGATGAATAAGGCATTGTTAGGTTAAGGTCGTGCTGTACTGTATCAAATTCACTTTCGAGGTCCACACAAGATTCGGCACCTTCACATGACGGAAGGACAATGTTAACTTCGCCATTGCTATCAAATGCTACATCCCATTCGATTTCTTCTCCAAGAGATATAGTAACGAATACGTCTTCACCTACATCTCCTGCTGTCAGAACATTGTTCTGAATGTCAGTCCATGTGCTTGTTAATGCTAATCGGCCACCCTTTCTCATTTCGAGATCTAAGGAAGCACCTTCCTGAACTGATGCCTCTAATAATCCAACAGCGATTCCTCCACCGTTGTCATCGGTGTCTGTTCCTTCAACAAACACAATCCAGTTACCTGGCATGATATTGTCAGACCATGATAAGGTGTCATCAGCATAAACCAGATTAGTAATTACAACCGGGTCTCTGACGATTCCAGATGCAGGATATAATGTCACTTTTGCGTTCTCTAACCTCATTGCGGTGGGTACGCTGTCAGTTACGTTACCTGACACAGAAACAAGACCTGCTGTTAACTCTAAGTCTCTGCTTTCGTGTGTATCATTCACAACATAAGCATAAGTTGTGTTGTTTTCGGTGACATATGTTGCTGAATCGAATCCTAATTTTTCGGCATGAATATCATAATCATCTCTGATTGGAACGAAGACAGACCAAACACCTTCAGCATCTGTCTGTAATGTCCAGTTCCATCCTTTAACAGCTGTGACATTAACTGTAACATTTTCGACTCCTTCTCCCAAGGATGGCAAATCATCGTCATTCAAGTCCCAGAATATCTTTCCACCAATCAACACGTATTTGTTAATCTCAACAACACCAACATTCCAGCTACCGTTGTCTAGGTTATCGGAGAGGTAAACTCCTTCTTCCAATATCCACTGTTCGAGAGTCTCTGTTCTTTCAAGGTGTAATGTCCAATCACCTGGCATTAGAACTTCGGAGATGTTTCCGAAGTTATCAGATGGTCCGAGGCTCACATTTCCTAAACCTTCGTTGCTCACTGCAGTAATTCTGGTCGCAGTTACATTAACACCAGTAAACATCTCTTTGAGTTGCATTGTTACAGGCATTGCGGTTTGTGTTTGCCAAGAAATATCTCTAACAGCACCAGTGATGTTCAAAACTCCTCTGAAGATTTCTGTCTCATTGCTGTCCTCAGCAGTGAAGTCTGCTACCTCTACGTACCAGAATCCAGCTGCAACATATTTGGCAAAGGAACCGTTTTCGTCTGTGTTTAGTGGATGGAAATCATCCCCTGCTTCATTTCTTAGCCAGACTGTTGAGTTCGCAAGTGGCATGCCATTCTCAGATGTCACGTTACCTGTTACAAGATATTCTGGAATTATTGGAATTGATAGAGGCTCACCAGATGGCCCCAATCCTATGTTCAAATTCGGTATGAAATCAGACTGTAAGTAATAGTCAGTTGCATTTTCATCAGTTGGAAGAGTTGGTGACAACTCGATAGAATATTGACCCACTGACAATTCTACAGTTACTTCTCCAGTTGCCATGTCATAGTCATCTGGTATTACAGTAGCATTGATACCGATATCGCTCATAGAAACGATGTCAAATGATGGCATTATTGCGCTTCCATTTTCCCATGTTCCGTCTGTAGTATCAAGGAATATTCTGAAAGTAACAGATACGTTGTCAGGTTTTGCAATCAAATCAACTGGTTCCATTTCATATCCTGAATTGTTTTTCAACACTGGCTCAACATTCATTAATTCATTTGAAACTGTGTAAGTCCAGTTACCCTTGTTTAGATTGAATGTAAATGTTCCAGAGCTGTCAAGTTGTGACCTCCATTCTAATCCATCATCGTTAGTTGCAATGATTTCTATCTCTTGAGACCCTGGGATTTCATTACTCCAAACAGCACCTGATCCGTTTGTTATTGAATCTCTAATGTATACTGTACCCTCAACATTTCCTGTGTTGAGCAAGTAAATATTACCACTTTCAAGGTTTGATGCATTTTCTACAAGAATTCCTCCTGCGTAGGTAGACGAGCCAGAGAATCTGTCCGCTGTGACGTGGAATACCATGTTTTCTGGTAATCTCATTGAGAAATTACCATCAAAATCTGATATTGTGTCGATAATTATTGTGCCTGAACGAGCTTCTATCTTCACGTTGCTTGCTGGCTCAATAGTGGCGTTAGATGGGTCATTCAGATAAATATCTGTTAGATTCGATAATGATTCACCGTTGTCAAGTAGAATCTCCCCCTCTGCTCTGACGCTGTACAAAGTAGCGTTAATCCAAACGCTAACTGAGTAAGTAAGGTCTAATTCGATGTCATCTGATTCTATATCAAATTCATTCCAAAGGACATATTCTTCATCTCCCTCATCAGAAACAATCCAACTTCCTGTGAATAATTCAACATTAACTACTCCATTTTCGTCAGAAACTGCAGTTTCTATAATCGGTAACAAGTCTGTGCTTTCTGTATTGGTGAAAGTCAGTGTTCTGTTAGATAGATCTAATCCTGAATTTCCAGCATCCAAATTAATCGTCAAATCCTGCTTTTGCGGTATGAACGCAGCGAGAGAAATATTCTCAGAATCTTGACCTACTGTAAAGTTCATTGACATCTCATACCAACCATCTCCATCAACGTCAACTCTCCATTGGTACTCACCTGCAGCGATTGGACCGTAACTGAAGTTTCCTTCTTCATCAGTGATGATTTCTGCAATTGGCACATTTTCATCAATATCCAAATCAAGAAGTTCAATCGTCTGATTAGGTAGTGGTTCTGGCGCTCCGGTTTCAGATGACTGTGTCAATAGAGTATCAGCAAAGATAGAACCTGGTAGTACCATGTCGAGGTTATTAGTTGGAGTTAGTCCAACTTCAACTGGGTCTGGAAGTAATACTTCTTTTCCATTTGGCATGATAGCAATCATGTTGTAAGTACCTGGTAAAATTCCGGTCTTGTAGAATGATCCTGGAGCAACCATATCACCAGAGAAAGTTCCCTCACCAATGAACAAACCAGTACCGTTTGCAGTTCCAACTCCCTCAAACAGACCTGTTCCTTCGAAGGTTTCTCCGTCAAGATACTTGACAACAGTAACTGGGCCTTCGGCGGTCATTCTTCCAGTGGCATTTATTTCTCCCATGAAGTAATAAGTGTCAGCCTCATTTGTTAGACAAACAACATGAGTTGAGGTTACTGTTTCATTATCTACAGTCTCATTGAAACTTGGTAGCTCTGGATTTGCCGATTCATTTGAGTATTCACAAGATGGAATCGTGTGCTCATACTCAACTGACGTTGCAACTATTGTTCCTGCGCCACTGAATGTTGCACTCGCTGTGTACGACCTTCCATCATCAACAATTCTTGTGAAATTACCAGTGAAACCTCTGACAATAGCAGGGTTACCTTGCGTATCAAATGAACCATTATTAGTGAATAATACTTCACCGGTTCCTTGGATAATTCTAGAATTACCATCTTCAGTTGTAAATGAACCACTGGAGGTTGATAATGTGTAATTGGAAGTCATGCTCCAAATGTTCTTCAAGATAAAGTCAATACCATCTAATGCTTGACCTTCGAAAGATTCGTTACCAGTCCAGGTGACGGTTCCAGAAATTCCACTAGAATCAACAGCAATATCGAAGGTATCATCAAATGTTGCTAATCTGTCAGCTTGTTGTCCTGTGATATTGTAAGTTACTTCACCCATCCATGTCATGTTGGATACCTTTCCAAGAAGGGCAGTTAGTACGTTGGTTTCACGGTCTTCGTTCACATCAACAGTCAAATCTCCAAGACCACTTGAGTATTCGTTTGCTTGGAAACTGTCCTTAGCAAGTGCGTCATCAAACACACCTGCATATGCAGATGCTCTGATTTTTCCTGCTGGTGCTATGAAACACCAGTTTCCATTTTCATCAGTATCTGTATTACCGATTGGAATCCAGTATGTATCGCTGTCAAGGTCGGTCTCATCCTCTCCCGAGAAAGCGTCTCTTTCAATTAGAATTCTGACATCAGAGAGAGGCTGTCCATTATCAGACATTGTAACCTGTCCACAAATTTCTGCTCCTGCATAATACTTCATCACCTTAACAAGGGTATTTGATGAACCAAGACCATCGTTTGGATCTTCTGCATTATACCAGTTTGCAATTACCATGTGGTTCATCATTGCACCAGGCATTGGCAATGCGTTGGTTAGTATTGAATTTGGAGTACCTGATTGTCCCCAGTGTTGTCCTGGTTGTTCAGTTGTTGCAAATCCAAGGTTCGGAGAACCGTACCCGATGTAGGTTCTTGCAAGCATAGTATCGAAGAATGCAGGCTTGTGGTCTACTCTGACGTCTACCAACTGTAGAGGGTCAAAGTCTTGACCAGCCTGCTGATTTAGGATATCCTTCTTCATTTCTTCATCGAATTCCTCTCTGGTCATTTCATCGTTGAATTGGCCTCTTGAAGTCATGTAAACCTCATCCATGAAGGTTGAGAAGTCCTGACCTGATAGAATTGAAACAGGTGCGAAAATTCCAGTTGGGTTGCCACCGCTATATTCGGAGTTGTAGCTTCCACCACGAGGGTATAACTTTGTATCAACTGCTAGATATCTGATTTCATGGTCTCTGGTAATCATATCACCAGGTGCTCCCTCATAATCCTGAACTGAATAGACCCTGTTGTTTGATAGGTCAGCGAACATTGTGTGTAGCGTATCTGAATCCAGAGATGAAGTTAACAACTGTGTAATCAAAGCAATTCTAGCGTTTGTGCGGTGGATACCTGTACTTACCGAATCGTATTCTTCAATCAGGTCTGAAGTGTACCAATAATCTCCAGCGATGTAATAGGTCGCTTCTGTCTTTGTGTCAGCAGGTGACCTGACATTGTTGTTGAATACTGATTCAGCATTTGCGAAATTTAGGTACGCATCACCACTACAGATTTCTACTTGTCCTTCATCAGGTATACACGGAATTATTTCTCCATCCTCGTATACTTTGTACATCATTGGTCCGTCTGTATCGACAATTCCGTCGACGATATTGTAACCTTGAGCTAGCACAACATCTCCATTTGTGTGAGTTACTTCATATAGTCTCTCAATAACATCTTCAGAGTCTAAATTGGTTTGAATCTTTACGAATTCAGATACCTGCTCATCCGAGAGGTACTTACCAATTGTTTGTACGAACGAGTTAGTGTGAACGTTGTTATCGTCATTAGCCAAGTTGTAACTCAAATCTGCTTGTGACAATCTCCAGATGAACATCGCAGCGAGGTCATCTTGGTTTCTTGACAATAGCATGTTACCTGCTGCAGAAATACCAGACTGGAAGTTATCTGCTACTGAAGGGTGGTCTCCAGTTTCAAGTGCTTGGAAACCATAATCCCACCATGATACGAATGCTGGCTTATCGGAATACTTCATCAAACACACGCTTCCTGAAGAGTCCCAGTCACCTGAGACATCATCACACGCTGATTTTGTTGTGACCCCGACGTGATGTACGTCTTGGTTGGCTAACCATTCGTATGCTAAATTCCAACCTCTATCGTTAAATCCTGATCCAAATGAACCAAGATACCATCTTGAATTGTCATCGTATGATGAATCATCGAGTAATGAGAATCCGAAATCGTTCCATCTTAGGATATCTGGAGCTATGTTGTAAATTGTTTCATCCATGTTTGATTCATGAACAGTTGATGAAGGCATTGCTGCGTCTAATCCATAAGTAGCATGCTGAGAGAATATCAACATCAAAACAAGACCAATTGCGCTGAATTGTGGAGTTCTCCAAACAGCTTTTCTTGCGTTAGAGATTCTCTCTCCTGGGGTTCTAATTCCCATTCTTCTCCACTTCTTCGCCATTTCACCGGCACCGCTTGCTCTCCATAGTCCTGTGATACCCCAAGCTCCCATGACAGCCATTGCAGGTGCTGCGTTGAAGAGGAATCTTCCAGCTGACCAAGCCATGTAGGATGCGACAAGAACCCACATACCCAAAATTAAGTGAGGCTGATTTTTCTTTACGATTCCATCCCACAAAGCGATGAATCCCATTACAATCGCAATAACGAAGACGATTGGCCCGAATGATGCGAATAATTGACCTCTACTCGGAGCACTTGCTTCAGCAATTGTTCCGAAAATCTTGTTCTTTGTGAAGTATCCTGAACCAGTGGTAAGTACTTCCCATGCGTTGGAGAGTTCCGCCAGTTGCAGTAAGTACAAAGCCAAACCAAATACGAAACCACCTGTGAATAAAGAACCTAGGACCAATAGCCATGGTTTATCTCTAAATCCAGTTGTAATCCAAGCGATTGCTAATGTGAACACAGCAATGAATACAAGCGGTTGTAGACCGGTTGAATTCCAAACTAAATCCAACTGTGGGTGTGCATAGAACGGAATTACCATGACAAATATTGTACCTAATAACAGCAAATTGATTGTTGAAATTGTGGTGCTGTCTTTCTTTCTCAACAAGTTCATTGCAACCTGAACTACGTATGCAAGGAAGATAATTGCAGGACCGTATACGAATCCCTTCCAACCCAATGCTACGATACCAAAACATACACCAGCCGCTATGGCATTCATTGATGCAGTTCTCTTTTCTTTCATAACAACCCCGATGGCGTTGTATATTCCAGACGGCCAAGCGTTAGTCGTACGAGATAGTCTTTCATCTCCGCCGTGCTTAATTGCACGTAGATAGAACATGAATGCCGCAGTCAGGAACAGCAACACAAACGAGTCGTGGTCAGCCATAGCCCAAGTTGATTTTTGAACGTGGGTCGGCATGAATGCGATTAACCAAGCAGCAAGAACTCCAGCGCCTTTGCCGAAGTGGTCCTTTGCTATTCCAGCCATAGGGAACACAATTAGTGCACCAAAAATTGCTGGTAGAGCCAGCATTGAATACCAAACAGCCTCGTCAGATGACAAACCAAGGTTAGTCAAGAGCATTGCACCCATTGCCATCGACCATGAGAATAGAGGTGGTCTTGGGTTGATGCCTCCAACAGGATAATTTCTGTCAGCATCCCAAATTAGATGTGCATTTTCTACGATGATATAGTCTACTACTCTCTTCATGTACCACGGGTCAGAACCTCCAGTTAAGTCCCATGATTCTAAGCCGGAGGAATTCATAGATGGTACGAAATACCACTGAATTCTAATCGCTAAACCTGTGAGGAATGCCAGGAAGACCATGATTCCTGCCCAATGGTTGGACCAGAACACCTTGGCCTGACTTGGCTCGTGTGATTCACGGTTTTTCCATCCTCCGTATTGCTCGTGCGTGGCAAACCAATAGATTACGACACCTATGAAGAAGGTTATACCAAACCAAATCCATACAGCCCATGTTC
Source organism: Methanobacteriota archaeon (assembly GCA_038130705.1). Lineage (GTDB taxonomy): Archaea > Thermoplasmatota > Poseidoniia > Poseidoniales > Poseidoniaceae > MGIIa-K1. The sequence continues at coordinate 39,740 of JAYPOA010000003.1, forward strand.
CTTCAAGTCTGTCGCTTTCCCAATGAGCTGACTCATACAATGACGAAACGATGTATAACAACCACATTGAACCGATAAACAAGGTTCTTGTGTACCACTTCTCAGCGGCCATCCAGGCACAGACTAATGCAACAACACCGGTAAGGGCTGCAGGCCAGAACCCAATATATCCGTGATAATTGTCTAAACCAGAGATTCCAAGAATGTTAAGATCACTCAGTGTACCGAAATAATACAGAGTCAGAATGTGGGTTAAGGCCCAAACTCCAAGTCCAATTTGAAGTGGAAGTGTTGCTTTGTTCCACTTCCCATCTACAGGTTTGATGTAGCCAAACCATCCAACATCAGTCGCAGGAGTAAGTACTCCTCTCAAGAGGACAGCTGCGAGTAATCCGAGTACGGAAAAGATACTCCAGGTACTAAAGAAGACGTATCCAACTGCCTCTTGCCATGCTCCGTTTCTTACATACTCTTCACCTTCAATTACAAGGAGATTAGTTTGCGTATCGGCAAAGTTTGCTGCTGAAACAACAGCAGTCCACAAACCGACCATGCTGAATACAAGAACAGTGTTCCATTCGTGCCTACCGCTGTTGTCGAGAAGATATCCGCCAAACATGGTCACCAAGAAAATCATGGCGACGAAGTTGGAATCTGCAAGACTTGCAACAACGTTGGAAAGTATCAGTGAAACAATCAATACAGCGAGGGAAACAGATGCTGTAGGGAATGTTATGATTTCTTTCTCACGCAGATAGCGTGGAGTCATTGCCAAAATTGCACCCAAGGCAATCATGGCAAATGGTGTCATCTCATTCATTTCCAGAACTAAACCGAAATCTAGTCCATAATCCGCTAACAGAGCCAACAAAATCGCGATGGGTGCTAATAGCCACCCAAGCATAGGTTCTGGGGCTCCAATTTTACTGTCGTTTTCTGTCGACATTTTCATTTCCCTCTGTTTTTTTGTCCAGCCTTATGGCTGTAGCGTTGTGGCGACCAAAGGGCCCTTTTTATGCGTTCCCTACGGGTATTTCCACTGCAACCCTCAGGATATTATTAAAAACGCATTACTGAAGACTTGTTTTTTCAATTTTTATTTAGGGCCCTATGACCGATATCTCGTCGATAATGTGAGCCGGACAACTCTATTTGCTCGATTAAAGAATACGCCACATTTGCGGCTTCTTGTAAATTCGAGCCGATTCCTGTACAAGACAGAACTCTTCCTCCGTTAGAAACTAAAATCTCATTCTCCAGTTTTGTACCTGCGTGATTGACCCAACCTTTTTCTGAATTCTCTGGAAGATTTTCAATTAATCTGCCCTTTTCAACCGAACCAGGATAATTTTCGGCAGCGAGTACAACTGTCATTGCATGATTGTTTGAGAATTGAACATTTACCTCAGACAATGTGTCTGTTGAAGCCGCTTGAAACATCTCACCTAAATCAGAATCTATCAATGGCAGTGTTATTTGACATTCGGGGTCTCCAAATCTAACATTGAATTCAACGACATATGGGTCACCGTGAGAATCTATCATCAATCCACAGTATAGCACACCCCTGTACGGAACTCTTTGTTTGGAAAGATAAGAATGCATAGGTTTCACAACTCGTTCAACAGTTTTCTGATGCACTTCATCAGTGTAAACTGGTGCTGGCGCATAAGCTCCCATTCCACCCGTGTTGCGTCCTTTGTCACCTTCGAATTCTCTCTTATGGTCTTGACTAGCTGGTAAGCAAACAAATCCACTACCATCCATAACAACCAACATACTTGCTTCCTCACCAGGCAAAAAATCCTCTAGGAGAACTTGCCCGTCCGAATTTATTGATTGTTGGATAAATTCCTTTGCTTCAATTCGATTTTCTGTAACAACTACACCTTTACCCCCTGCGAGGACATCTCTTTTTATGACCCAAGGGTTTGATGAAAATTCATCGAGAGCAGCATCAATATCTGATGCACTATCCAGTACATGGAATTTTGCAGTTGGGACGCCATTTGCCTCCATTACTCGCTTTGCGTGCAATTTACTTCCTTCCAATCTTGCTAAATTAGCAACTGGTCCGAAGCAAGGAATATCCATTTTTGCCAGATGGTCAGCTAATCCCTCGCAGAGTGGAGCCTCAGGACCAGCGATAACGAAATCAACATCCAGTTGAAAGGCAAGATGGACAAGGTCTGAAACCTCAGAAAAATTATGATTTGTCGCAATATTTGCAGTTCCGGCATTACCTGGAGCGCAATGAATCTCTGACACTGATTCACTGGAGGAAAGACCGAGACAGATGGCGTGTTCCCTTCCTCCGCCACCGACTACTAATACTGACAATCCAGACATATCGCTTCCATCTATACGAGGCAAATAAGTCCATCTGAACGAATTTGTTCCATTCAATTCAAAGGCTTGGTTGTGTACAAAGAATTCATGGGCGACTTCAATACCTTCGAGTTGATGTTATTCACATTGTGGATTTACCTTCCTGGATTTTTGGTTAATACCTTTGCAATGATGTGGGGCAAGTGGCTTCCAAAAACGGGATATGGGCCATGGCCAATCGATGGTGGAAAAATACACAAAGATGGAAATCGAATTTTAGGTGATGGGAAAACTTGGAATGGACTAATCGGAGGCTCAATCACAAGTGGATTACTTTGTGTCATAATGGTAAGTATGCCAGAAAATTGGATTTTCATTTCCCCCGTAAATGATTCCTCTGGTTGGGCTGCTAATGCATTTTTGCTGGGAACATTCTTAGGATTTACAAGTCTAATTGGCGACTCAACTGGATCATATTTCAAAAGAAGAAAGGGGATGAAGCGAGAAGGAGATGTGTCAAGCAAAGCACCGCTGTTGGACACTCTTCCTTTTGCAGTTTCAGTATTCATTTTCGGTCAGATTTTCCTTACCGAATCTGCTCACGGCAGTAGAGAATTGATTGTACCAATGCTTTTGTTGGTGATAATCACTCCAATTTTGCATAGGTCCTTTAATCTGATAGGATACAAAATTGGCTGGAAAGATGTGCCTTACTGAACTTTGTAGCGTTTCATTCATTTGCTATGAGTAAATCCCACAACCATGCGAAGAGCAATTCTAATGTCTATGTTGATATTAATTAGCCTGCACTCAGTATCGGCAACTGAATATGATTCGAACCAAAATCTAAGTGCAAATGGTAGCCTCTCAGGCAATCACACTGTATCAAACGGAGCGACTTTAGAAATTAGTGGGAATTACAATATTGAAGATGGCTCTAATTTTGTAGTCGAAGAGGGCTCAACAATGATAGTCAGTGGAGAGATGAATGCTAATGCTCCACCTCAATTGAACATTGACCCACAAACCGAAATGGTTGTACCAATCGGTAACCTTGGACCTGAAGGAATAATGAGAATTATCTTTGCAGAAGAGGTTTATTACAACATTACAATTGAAATCAATAATGAATCATTTGAATGGAAAGGTGAAACTTTCAATTACACTATGGACATGGATGTAGATAACATAACAGTTAATTTCACACACACTGGATTTTGGTTGATTGCGATATCTGAAATTCAATTATCGCCAACTGGAAGTACTCCAGAAATCAGAACTCCCGATGTCCTAACTGGTAACGGAACGTCATACGTTATTCCTGACCGAAACAAAGCTTGGACAATCGACGTATACGGAGATTTAGAGGTTACAGGCAACATCTATGGCGCTGAGATAAATTGCTTTGGAAATTGTACCATAACAAATGCTGACTTGACGAGTACTGGGCCAATAAATGTCTACGGATCATTGGTTATTACTGGCTCATCCCTCTCGGGAGGAATTTCTGACGAAGACGTCATTGTATGGGATGATGCAGAAATCACTTGGGATAGTAGTACCGGTACTGGTGGAACAACCGACAATTGGATAAGATTACTCAGCAGTAGAACTATTGGAGTTCAAAATAGCCACGTCACATTCAGAGGTTATGGGTTGGGCTATGATGCAGTTGACTCTTCACAGATTACTGATAATTCAACAGGTAACTTCGCAAATTATGGAGACCATGTCATTGAAATCGGTTACAATGAACGTGTAAGAATCATCGAATGGCAAGATGGAAATGGCGACATCCACCAAGAAAGTGCTAGCGGTGAATTAGTCCTATCTACTCCTTGGGGAATTTACACAAAGAACATCGCTGATTTACCTCGTGTAAATCACTTCGACATGGAAATTGACCTACCTCTGCTAAGTTTTGACAGCCTGGCTGAATCTGATGATGAAAATAGTGTCAATAGCAGATTAGGAGTAATGGCAACTGTTTCAAACCAGGGCTCAGCACCTGCTACTTTCTTAGTAGATTGTTTCTCAAATGGTGTTGAAGCAAACGTTGGAGTAAATGTTCCTTACACAGTGGGAGCTGGCGAAACTATCGAAATCCCAATGAATTGGGATTCGGCGGTAGAAGGAGATCTAACCCTTGAGTGCAGTATTTTTGTACCGTATCAACTGTACTCCATCGAAGTATTAGACCCTACAGCAAGCTCAGCAAGCACTGGTGTTGTATCATGGGAAGAAGTTGAAGATGAGAGTTCAAGTATGATAATACCCCTAGCAATGGGCATTGTGTTGGCCGTTGTGTGCTACGTAGGATTCATGATTTATTCTCGGTCTAAAGATGAAATTGACTTCGAGGGTGATTCGGATGTTGTTCCTGAATCTGACGATGAAGTCGGAACTATTGAATGAATCAGCACTCTGATGCTGGCTCACTAGCTTGGCTTCCCTCGTTCGAATCCCAGAAGAATTCGATACGGGAATCAGAGGTAGTATAGGTTTCTCCAAGTTCATTGATTATTTTCACTTCAAAGGTGTAGCAACCATCTCCACTGTAGAAATCGTCTCTGTCAAGGATTGACATATCGTTAGAATAAGTCCCAGGCATTTGTACCCAACTGTAAGAAAACTCTCCTAACCCTGGAACTATTCCTTCTTCAGCTGAAATTAGATCATAACTATATGTCTCAGAACTACCTTTTAGGACTTTCAGACCAACTGTCCAATCAGATTCGATGGGTTTTGGCTCTACTCCTGTGAACATGTTGTTGTCAAAACCGAAAGACGCATCAGGGTCTCCCATTCCGATTATCATTTCAACATTGATACCAGTGTAGGTCTTTTCTCCAGTTTCTGTATCGGTGGTAAACTTTTCATTGATTCTTACGAATCCAGTATCGACTTCCCTGTTCATCAAGTGACTGAAATCAAACGTTGCTTCACCACCTTCGGAGGTAACTTTGACTTCATAAGTTAGGAGTTTACTCTCAGCCATATCTTCAGAGTTCCCGACCCAGAAATCAACAAGTGGTACTGAATGGCTCCCTCTATCAACATTTATTGAAGATTCGTGGCTGGCACTAACTGAACCATCAACAAAGATTTCCACAGTGTAATCCATACCTGTTGGGCCAAAGAATTTGAGGTCAAGTTCGTTGTTAGAACCATCTAACTCCACGCTGGCGATTGTCACTCCGCCTCCCGCTACGATAAACATTGTACCAACCGATGCCGCAATGTATACTACTACAAGTGCTATTGCTGAAAAGGACGCTTTAAAAGTGGTATAGGAATTTGATAATTTATTGGAACCCGCATAAAGACCCCATCCTACTAAAATGATAGTAAAAGATAGGAATCGGTCAACTATAGTAGCGTATATCCATCCATCTTGTAATACTTTGAATAGACTGAATAACACGAAAATTACAGCTGCTATTTGCATTCCGATGATTATTTTTTTGTCAACGTCAGTCCACTTTTCCGCCTTATCGACAAAGTCACCCCCGATCGAAGTCGCGTTATTGACTGGTTTCGGAGACGGGTCGGGTTTCTTTTCTACAGGTTTCTTTTCCGGCTCTGCCTTTACTGGCTTCGGATCTGGTTTTGTCTTGCTCTGCTTTTCCGCAGATTTTTTACCCATTTCGTATGCACTGATAATTGCCGATGGGTCATTTACTACCTTTGAACCTACATTGTCACCTTGATGTACAGAATCTTTGTATTCGTTTGCTTTATCCAAAAGTCCACTCATAACATCACCACTGCTAAATCATCACGATAACTTATGCGTTATCAATACAACCCTTTTACGAGGCTGATTATGTATCATTTGGTAAGTTGTTTTTACAAACCAGGTGCAGACTCTAGCCATTTGGCTTCGTCATCATCATCGTCTTCATCAGACCTACGTTTAGCGATTACAGCCGCTGCAAATCCAAGCATTGCCAACGAAGGAATCAATTCGAAACCTGGCAGGTAAACTCCACGAACATAAATGGTAATCATTTGCGACATAGAGTTACATCCGCCAGTTTCATACCTACAAGAGAATTCTGAAATCGCTTCGAATTCAAGAGTGTAATATTCGTCAGTCCAACCTTGGTTCTTTGGAGTTCTGACCATGACTCTGACCTTTTGTGGAGCAGCCATGCCGTCGATTTCAACAGCTACCATTGGTATTGATATTTGGAAACCGCTTTCTTCAAGCTTGTCTCTTGACGCATCAGTAACTCCGACTTTGAACTTGTCAGCCCAATTTCCTTGGTTGTAAACCTTGAACTCAAAATTGTGGTCTGTCTTTGGAGATAGTTGTAGGAAAGGTTCTGTTGCTTCTACTTGTAATCTGCTGAATTGAAGAATGTTGATAATCATCTGAACTTGAGACTCGGCAATGTTTGGAGGTGGTGCACCATTCGCTTCCACGACGGTAGCGGTTACGATTAGGTTTCTACCTGACATTGTCATTCTCTGATCTGCCCTGACCGTGGTCTGGAACTCAGATTCTGCATTAGGTCCGAGAGAAATTGTTCCCGGCGCAGCTACAACTAGCCCGTCGGCTGATACTTGAATTTGGATTCTTTCAGCGTATGTGTTTGGGTTTGTAACCTTACAATTAGCGAATCCAGTTAGTGTTGCTCCTGGATAAACAGGTACGTCCACCGCACCACTTGGGTTTGGTGATAAACACTGTAAATCAACCGCAGGAACAGATAACTGGGCCTGTGCAGGAGTAGCCATCACGAGAATGCTAGCCATGTATACCGCAAGTAAGAACAAAGAACGTCTCAAAGCCTTCATACCTTCACCTATATCCAACCCACATTCTCGACCCTCATAACCATTTTGGGAACTTGCCTTTACGAAATGGACATCAGTGAGTCTTTCGATTAAACCACATATTGATATGATATCTCTATTTCGGTGAGGCTAAGAGGAATAGAAATGGACGAGAAAAATCTCATCATTGCAGAAGCACACTGTGACGGACCGTGTGGGGTCTACGACCCTTCAAGCGCACGAATTGCTGGAGAAGCAGTTCAGTCAATGACTAACAAAATGCTGGCATTAACCTGCCCATCCACAGATGACGGCCCAGCAATGGCGACATACCTGAACACAATGTCAAGATATGCGGCCATTAAGGAAGAAGAAGCACAGAAGTGCAAGGATGAACTCCTTGTCCTGTGGACAGACTTTTTCAAGCCACAACACCTTGAGGCTAACCCAAACTTACACGATACGTTTTGGAAAGCAGCTAAACTATGCTCAGCATGTAAGGTAGAGGTTTCTGCAGAACACGCACAAGAACTCATGGATGCAATCGAAGATATCCACGGAATGTTCTGGGCGACCAAGGGACGTGAAGTTACTTGGATAAGAGCATCATAAGTGTAAAAATCTCTGGGGATTCAATGTGGCCGTCGTTGCTAGACGGCGATATAATTGAGTTTACTACAATTACTGACCAAGTAATAAAATTGAATGACATTATTGTATTTAATCACCCTCTCAAGCGTGAAGTTATCTGTGTAAAGAGAGTGAAGCAAATCTCAGAAAACAGGTATTTTGTCCAAGGAGATAATCCAGACCCTACCTCATCAGAAGATTCTCACAATTTTGGTCTAATCGATAGAAAAAATATAATCGCTATTTTGCAAAATGAATAGAGGAAAAAGGTGGACCCGGAGGGACTTGAACCCACGACCGCCCGGTTATGAGCCGGGTGCTCCACCAACTAAGCTACAGGTCCGACTTGGCGAGTCAACAAGTTGGTAGTCTTGACTGTGACGGTTTAATTACCTCTCTCGCAACGTGCTCGCATTCATCCCTGACATCCTCCGGAATGAAAATCAGAGCGAGTTCTGATGATAGTACAAGGCTCTGAATTAGAGGAGAATGCTCCACGACATCTCTGCCATCTTCCAAGATTATGCCCTGACTGTATGGCTTATACCCTTTCTTCCTGATACTTGAGATAATTATTTCCTCCTCCCCGTATCCTGAATTAGCGATGATTGGCATGATTTTTTCTATTACCACTGAACTCATTTCTTCAGTCAAATCTGAGATCCTTATCGATTTGTGGTAATCTTTGCGTGATACAAGTTTGTCAGCATATTTTGCTAATTCGTCGTCTGTTGATTCAGACCAATCCATCAAGACTGAGTTGATATCAGCATCAGTCAATTTCACGTAATCCTTGACAGATAATTCATCATTGCACAACATATTCCAAAGTGAATTACTGAGTTCTAATTTTCCGTCATCGGCGAGTTTTCTCGCTCTGGACAAAACACGAATTAGGTACTCTTGTGTTAACTGATTAACTTTGTGAAAGTAGACCTGATTGTACATGTGATATCTTGTTACCAAATAGGCTTCAATCGCAGGCAAACCCCACTTTTTTGCATACAATCTTCCATCCTCATTTACCCTTAGCGCTCTGATAACGCGAGATGAATCAAATCCACCTATTTGAGCACCAGTATTCGCCTGGTCTCTAATCATGTAGTCCATCCGATCAACATCCAACTGGCTACTGATAATTTCTTTCAGGAATGGAGGAATTTCTTCGCCATTGGATTCAGACTTTCCAGAATACAATGCAAACAATCTTTCTGTTCTGTCATCACCTAAGATTTCTCTTAGTACCTTACCAATGTCTGTTTCTGTTGATTCTAGAATCTTTTTTCCCCAGTCCTCATGAGAATGAAATGTAGCAAATACCTTGTCAGACTCTAAGAGGTGTGAAAATGGCGGGTGTCCGATATCATGAAGTAGAGCCCCTATGGATACTAATTCCGCATCTTCTTTCGAAATAATACCGGGTTGAACTTCAGATAGATGCTCACATAATTTCCCAGCTAAATGGTATGCACCTAGACTGTGAGAGAACCGATTATGGGTTGCAGCAGGGAATACATAATGACAAGTTGCCAATTGTTGTATATTCCTCAACCTTTGAAATTCCTTAGTATCAATTAGTCTGGAGATATGACTTGGGATAAGGATGTCGCGATGAATTTCATCTCTAATCACCCTGTCCCTCATGATTGTCCGTTTCGTCTCTATTATCAAGTCCTTTCCCTACAAAAGTGATATTGAATTAGATGATTTGGAAAGTGTATGAGCGAAGCCACTGGGCCGGTTGAAACGGCCGAGGAGAGCAAAATTGAAACAGATAAAACACAAATGGATATTGATAGTGTTTTCAACAAATACGATGAAAATTCGGATGGTAAAATTCAGCATAACGAGTATGTTGAAGTTCACGGTTCCGACACAGGAGGCGGGGTTTCTGGAGTTCTTGACCGATTGTTAGATGACAGTCCCGAATTAAGAGGGCAGAGGCTTTGGGTGATGTTTTCAATATCAATTGTTTTAGTTGCAGCCCTGAATGCATATGCGATGGTCCGTGAACCTGAACTCGTTGCTATTGAAGACTTAGTTGAGCATTCAAACGAAGTCGTATCGATTAGAGGGAGTGTAGTTTCATGGGTCGAAGACCCATATTCATCGGGTGAAGACAGAGTGAATATATTGGTTGAAGATTCGACTGGTGTCGCTCAATTAAGATGGTACAATTTTGCTGAAATTCCGATGCTTGGCACCGTCATAAAGGTGACGGGGGACGTGATTGTTTACAATGGCAAGATATGGATTCAAGCCATTGGAAGTGGGGCAGTTTCTTGGGATGAAGCAGATGTTCCAGAAGCACCTGAACTAACCATTTCAGCAATAGCAAAAGCACCAGAAGACTTCATGGGTGACACTGTAACTGTTTCCGGATACATTTCGAAACCTGTTAACCCTGATTCAACATTCACATCTCTAACATTGAGGGACCACCCATCTTACGGGATGCAAGAATATCAAATGAACATGATTATACATTCTGCTCCTGGTCAGTGGCTTGAATCGGGTCAGAAGGTTGAGGTCACTGCAACATTGGATTACTCAGAGAAATATCTTCAGTGGTCAATGCACGTTCAGGGCCCTGAAATCAGAGTTGTTCGTAGCCATGAACCAGTTCCAACAAAAATTGGTTGGTCTAATTATCAAACGTGGTCATACAACTCTGGCGCTTTGGTTATCCTTGAAGGGATGATTGATGATGATGAAATAATCGAGCCTAATGGAGAACTGAGAGCTTGCTTGTTGAATACTCCAGACCTAACTGGATACCAAGGAGATCTTGTTACCTATGGTGGTAGACTTGTTTGGTCTACATCTTATGCCGGGTGGTGTGTAGATTCTGCCAGTTCTTCTTCTGTTCAACTTCTTGACATAACTGATGCAGAGAACATCCTTGGATATCTTTCTATGAACCCAAAATCTACTCTCGACGAAGTAGACAATAATACGAGATATCTGATTTCAGGCGTAGTTTCTGGCTCTTACCTAATGAGCGAAAGCGGTGATACAAAAATAGCCATCGCGGACGCAGTATATCCTAATACATTGACAAAAATGGACGCTTATATTCCAGTCGGACAACATTCAGGATGGCTTGAAGACGGACAAGATATCGTCGCTAATGTATCAATTTCATGGAATAGTAACTCAAACGAATTTCAACTTAATGTGCACGAACTTGTCCTAACTGGAGATACGCCTGACCCTAATCCGTATGATTTAGCAGACGGGGCACCACAATTTTATGACCTGAATAAGATAACCAGTATCGTAGGTAATGTTGTTGAAATTGATGGGGTAACATATCTGCAGAAGGAAGGCGGTGAGCAAAAGATTGTGATCGATATCGACCCGAGTTCAATAGGTTTGAATTCATTCCATGAAAATTTGACTTTGAAGTGGGTTGGTCGGTTGATAGAAATGCCGAACGATGTGACCCTTTCCCACTACTACGTCCTCAGCTCAGCCGATGTCATAGACTTGGACGGCAATGGGATTGCGGACGATGCTGAGGATTTCTGAAGGTGGTAAATATGGAGGCTTTTTTCGCTGAAATGGGATGGATGCTATTCGCATTATTCCTCGGCGTATGCATTGGCTCCCTCACTGGTTTAATTCCTGGTTTCCACGTAAATAACGTAGCGTTAATTCTTCTTGGAATATCCCCTGCACTATTAGCTATAGGAATCCCACTTTCAGCCGCTGCTGGAATCATCGTCTCAACAGGCATAGTTCATACGTTTCTGAATTACATACCATCTGCACTGATAGGTGCTCCCGGCGCAGATACAGCATTGTCGTTACTTCCCGGCCATAGGATGTTATTATCCGGCAATGCTCCTCGTGGCGTTGCATATTCCGCAAGGGGTAGTCAACTTGGATTATTCCTATCACTACCACTGATTGTTGCTGCAAGAATTGCATTTGGCCCTGAACTTGGTTTTTATGACCATCTCCGCAGTGCCCTACCATTCGTTCTTTTGTCGATATCCATACTCCTAATCGCAACAGAAACCACAAGACTTGATTTTCCAGAATGGGTACAGAAGGCAACAGGTGGCAAATTGGGCAATGATTCAAGATTTGCAGGATACATTGCAGCCACATCGTTCTTCCTTCTTACAGGATTGTATGGCTGGGGCATTTTCAACCTCCCAGTAACCTCACCTGTTGGCATGCCTGGTGCTGGATTACTACTTCCTGCGCTGGGAGGATTATTCGGTATAGCAAATTTGCTTGACATTTATGCAACCACCTCTGAGATACCGCCTCAGAAGGAAGATTGGGAACTTCCCGCTACTGGGCCACTTGTTGTTCCATGTTTCCTTTCATCTTGCGCTGGTGCAGCCATGGGAGTTTTGCCAGGAATGACCGCCGCTCAAGCGACGGTTCTGGTCATGGGAGGCAGAAATGTTGCGGCTAAGATTCAGGGCAAAGAAGGATATGGGCTTGACTGGGAGACGAGGAAACTAACTGAGATGACCGATGAAGAATTGCTTGCATTGGCTCGTGCGGAAGCCGCAGGAGAAGGAGAGAGCCCTCACACTAAGCAGGACCTCGAAATCATCGCTCTACTCTCTGCGACAAATACAGCTGTGACGGTTATGGTTCTTGGTTTCCTATACATCATAGGAAGGTCAAGGTCAGGTGCAACTCTTGCTTTAAAGCAAATGTACCCTATTGACACATGGAGTGGACTTCACCCCACCACTGATTTCATCAGACTTATCGCAATCACAATTGCTGCCGGCATTATTGCGGTTCCACTCATGAGACATGTAGGAAGAGGGATATTGCAACTTCACGAGGCTGTACCTCTACAGTCAATGGTGCTTGGAGTAGTTATTTTCATTGTAGTATTGGTGTGGCTCTCCTGTGGCTGGGTTGGCATGATTGTCTTAATTGTTGGAACAATCCTTGGACTAATTCCACCAAGAATTGGAATCAGACGCTCTCATGCGATGGGTATTATCATTGTACCAATTATGATCTACACCTTTGCGCAAAAATACGATGCTTTTGGATTTTTATGATCAATCATCCAAAATGATATGCTCATTGTGTAGCGCATAATGCCACAACCCACCCAAACGCAATATGTTGTATGCAGATCTATCTACTCTATTGACGATGTTTACCACGTCAAGTCGGGCGGCTTTACCACCCATCGTTTGAGAATCTAGGCTTGATAATGCAACAATGGCTTTCTTTCTAGCAAGCTTCACATTTGCCCATAGAGCCTTTACTTCATCTTCTGGAACTTCTATAATTTTAATCAAACAAGAACTAATTATGTCGATTAATTTGTCTAAAGACGAGTGCATCTCAAGAACTGATTCAACGATTACCTCTGGTAATTCATCTGCATTTTCATCAAGAGATCTGTCAGATTTTGCGATATCTCTAGCGTGTCTAACCAATCTTTCAACAGTATCAACGGCTCTAAGATAGCATGCAACGATTCGCAAATCACCCATCAATGGTTGGTTAATTGCCAAAATTAATAGCAAATCATTTGTTAAGTCCCAATTTATTTCTCGAGCTTTTGCCCTTACCTTCTTTACTTCAGAATAAACTTCTGAATCTAACTTTGTAAAAGCATTGATAGCATCCGAGTAAGCGTTCTTTGCCTCATCAAAATAAATTTGTAATTCATTCCTAATCGTCTTTAGTCTTTCATCTAATCCCGTTCTAATTGGTGGCATTTTTTCACCTCAACCAAATCTTCCTGTAATGTATCTGTTCGTCAATTCCAAATTTGGATCTGAAAATATCTTGTCGGTTTTTCCGAATTCTACCATCCTTCCAAGATACATAAACCCAGTGTAATCGCTTACTCTTGCAGCTTGTGACATGGAGTGAGTGACTATAACTACCGTGAAATCTTTCTTTAACTCTAAAATTAATTCTTCAATTGCTGCAGTTGCAATTGGGTCTAAAGCGCTACATGGTTCGTCCATCAGAATAATATCTGGTTCAATAGCGATTGTTCTAGCAATACAAAGTCTTTGTTGCTGCCCTCCTGAAAGAGAGGTTCCTAAGTCGTGTAATCGGTCTGAAACTTCTGACCATATTGCAGCCCTTTTGAGACTCTTTTCGACAATATTATCCAACTCTTCTCTTGTCGGCTTATGGTGTAATTTAACGCCGTATCCAACGTTATCATAAATTGATTTTGGGAAGGGGTTAGGTCTTTGAAACACCATACCAATGTTCTTACGAATTTGAACTAAATCAGCATCTTTAGCAGTGATTTCAACATCCCCATGCATGATTTTTCCTTCATAATGACAAATTGGAATTAAATCATTCATACGATTAATCGTCCGTAAAAGAGTACTTTTTCCACATCCAGAAGGACCGATTAGGGCTGTGACACAATTCTTTGCAATTGGAAGTGAAATTCCGTACAATGCCTGCTTATCAGCATACCAGAGGTCTAAGTCCTCGATCATCAAATCCGTTTTACCATCTATTTCTAGTTCCCTTGTAGAATCAGGAACAATTTCTCCACCTATTTCTTCGCTCATGAGTTTAGCCTCTTTCTGAAATGTTGTCTTAATACGATTGCAATACTATTCATTGCAATTAGAAGTACGATTAGTGCAATACTTGCGGCAGCCGCCATCGAATGCCAAGAGTGCCCTGGTTCAGAGGTCCAGAAATATATCTGAAGTGGAATTACTGTGTAGTCTGCGTTACCTCCGAAAATTGCAGCAAGAGGTTCTGGGTCAAAGTACATCACTGTAGCAGCGCCAACTACCATCAATGGTGCGGCTTCGCCCATAATTCTACTCATTGCAAGAATGCTTCCAGTCATCATACCAGGCATTGCTGATGGCAAAACGTGGTCTTTTGTTACTTCCCACTTTGTGCAACCGACTCCGTAGGCAGATTCTCTCAAAGACCTTGGAACACTTCTAAGCGCCTCTTGGCCTGCTAAAACAATAATCGGCATCGCCATGACACCCATCGTCAATCCGGCAGCTAATACTGAAGGACCAAGCCCCCATCCAATACCTCCTTGTTTTACAAATATGGCCAATCCAAACATACCAAAAACAATCGAAGGGACACCGGCAAGGTTAGTTACCAATGCTTGAATTAGTTTCGTCATTCTTGTGGGAGAAGCATATTCTTCCAAATAAATCGCCGCGCCGATTGAAATAGGGATTGAAACTATCATAGCTATCGACATGACATATATTGTACCGTAAAATGCGGCTCTAATACCTGATGAATACGGCAAAAATATATCTTGATATCTCTCAGTTAAGAATGGTATATCTATTGAAATTGGGATGAATAGGGTAGAGGCGACCAGCGCTAACCTTGACCACATCAGCAAACCATCCCTGTTACTAATTGAGTGCTTTAGCCTAGATGTTTCGCTCAATTCACGTCCTATGCTCATCATCCGTTCTATACCCTGAAGCATTCTAAGTATGAGTATTGCAGATAATATCCATGCTAACGCACCAAAAAAAGAGGATACATTTAGGCCACCTGCTAATACAATTGTCAAAACTGCGATAACATATAGTGAATATTTTAACATCGTTTCTTTACCGATTAATTTACTGAATTTTATTAAAACATTCTCAGAAGGATAACTGTAAATTATGACCATAGAAAACATCAACAGATAGCCAATAAGTTCGAGAATTTTGAAAACCGGCTCCCCATCCGCAAATAGAACATTGATTTCGTATGAAATCACAAATGTGTCAACAAGCGGATAACCTGTTTCATCAGCAGCTGGAACTGGACCAGAGATTTGCTCTACTGAGACTGGGACATTTATTGTTGAAATTATGTAAAAACTGGTCTTTTTCCCAACAACAACTGAATTCTTATCAATTCCCTGTTCTGTTATGTTGAAGCTATTTGTGAGATACCTCTCATCTGTAACATCTATGGAAACCTCTTCAGAGTATTTTTTGCCATTATACTCCCATGATAATTTAATTATAACTGGTTCGGAAACATCATTTCCATTTTCGTCAACGGTCGGGTTTGACCATTTCATAACATGTTCAGATTCCGGGATAAATTCAGTTGCTGGTTCGATTTCTCCAACTTCGCCGTCAATCACCGTAGGCGCAGCTATTTGCCATACCAAAACTCCTAGAAATAAGAGGCCGATTAGTCCCGCTCCGGCTAATCCAGTTGAACCTATTTTTTCGTTAAATTCCCTAAGACCTCTGCTCTTTTTCTTCAAGGAGTCAATATCTTTCATCAATAAGCCTCCCTGTATGTTGAAAGAATTTTATTTCCAAGTAAATTCAAACTTAGAGTTATTACAAATAGGTACAAACCTACTGCAAAAATAGTGTAATAACCTATCTCCCCAAATGGTAAATCCCCTCCAACTCTCTGTGCAATATATGCTGTCATTGTCTGAGCCGGCAAGAACATATTGGATGTGTAAACAGCGATAGTCCCTACGGCTAAAGTGACGGCCATCGTTTCTCCAACTGCACGTGAAAGTGCTAGAATTATACTTGCAATTATACCAGAAAGTGATGCTTGTATCATTACTTTTACAGTTGTTTCAATCCTTGTGGCACCTAATGCTAGCGATCCTTCTCTCAATTCATTTGGAACCGCTCGTAGCGCATCTTCCGACATAGAAGCAACTAGAGGTAGAATCATTACGCCAACAACGATTGCTCCATTGATAGGGTTGAATACATCAGGAGGATCATTTATCCAACCATTAGCATAAGCATATTCTCCTAATTCCACAACTAGTGGACCTATGTAGATAAATGCAAAAAATCCGTAAACAACTGATGGTATGCCTGCTAAGATTTCTAATGTTGGTTTTACGATAGCAACTAATCTTGGATGTGCATATTCTGATAAATAAATTGCACAACCCACGCCAAGAGGAACTGCTATCAACAATGCGCCAAAGGCCACCTGGATAGTAGTCAATAAAAGACTGTTAACACCAAATGACAATTGGTCACACAATTCTCTTCTTTCTGGACAACCACCTGATGGAGTCCATTGATTGGTAAGCAAAAATTCACCAAAAGCACCACCGTAATCGTATGTCAACGCATCAAAAAATGTCAAAAATATAAATAACAAAGTTATGATTCTTAGATTATTTGATTTGGATACCTTACCACCATTCTTATTTTTGAACTGAGTAGAAGCAATTCCTCTCCAAGTAAAAAATAGTATTATTATAGAAATAGCCAACAATTGGCTTTGAAGCAATATCAGAGTAAGGAATGAAAATAATCCCAGAAATCGAATAACCCAACGATTTGGAAAAAGAATCTCTTCGGGAATTGAATTCAGAATTTTTCCGGATTTTTTGCTGTAATATTCTGATACAAAACATCCGATAAGAATTATTCCTGCAATACCTGAACTAGATGAGATCCCTGAAAAATCAAATTTCATTGATAGCCAGCCGCGGCTGGCTGCCACATCTTGGAAAAATGTAATCGTTTCAAATAACAATGTCTGAATAATTCCCAATGTTATCAAGATAACAGAGGTACTTAACAAGAATAAGACCGTTCTAGCTTTGTCAGTTGTGAAGGATGATGCCGATATCATATTCATCCCTTCAAAACTTTTCTAAGTTATCATGCATCAGCATGTTCAATAATGCTTCGGCAAAATTCACACCGTATGCGCACAAACGTCTGATTGATTCAGAGATTCTAAACTCACATAGCAACCTCTCTGCTGATGCACGACCTACCCACAAATCTCCCTCCGAATGTTCTATATCATCACTTAATTTTGCCAAACCTAATTTAGCAGAGTGAATAATTGATATGTCTTTTGAGTACATATTGTGAACTATCGTCTTTAATTGGGATGCCCAAATCGGGATTGCACTCAGAGGCATTTCCTCTTTTTTCATCTTAATTACATTCGAATGTTCTCTAACTAATAATGCAAGCCTAGAAGCGTGATCACCCATTCTTTCGAGTACCCTCGCTATGTTAGCGTGCTCCATCGCAGTGAAGCGGTCAATTGCTAACCTCTTTTCTACAGACGGCGATTTAAGAGAAGCTGCAACTTGTCTCTCTAAAAGCAACCTTCTGGCATCAATTTGTCTTTCTCTATCTTCAATATCGTTCAAGAGTAAAACATCCTCTCCAGAAATTATTTCTAAGGAATCGGCCACTAGACTTGATATTAACAGATACATCCGATTTATAGAAACCTGAAGTTTCAACTCTGAAGGATTCAATATAGATACAATTTTGATCTGTTTAGATGTATCTTCTTCAATTTCCATACCTCTCGTGTCACGCAAAAATTCTCTTACGTTAGATCGAGTTTTTCTAGAAATATCTCGGTCGCAAGTTATTCTGATAACGTCTGCCCCTGACAAATATGAGCCAATCATTAAATCGGATAGACCAGATTCATATGCGCAACAGTCTAGAGATATTTCGGTCTTAGCCGCAGAACCTTGCAATGGAGATATACGTAAATCTCCCGAAGCAAGTTCTTCAAGCTTCACCACGTCTCCTTTGTTTAAATTATTCGAATTAATCCATTCTTTAGGAAGAGATACAATCATGGTTGAGCCACCAGTAATTTGCAGTTTACGAAACTCGCTTTCCTGGCTCACTATTCACTCACCTGATTCTCCCTATTTCAACATGGATGTATAGGACACTGACATAGAATATTGATAGATATATAGCAATATATATTGCACTTTATTATCTAATGTTGAACCATATTTAGGGGGGAGCCTTCAAACCAACCAATAGGAGATTACCTATATGAGAATTAGAAAAAATGGAATGGCATGGACAATTGTCCTTACCTTAATGATAGCAGGAATCGCTGGCTGTATCGGTGGCGATGATGAAGAAGTAGAACAGAAGACCATAAACATCGCAGGTAGCAGTACTGTGTTTCCAGTTGCGAGTGCATGGGGCCAGGCTTACAGCGCAGCAAACAGTGATTACACTGTAACTGTCGCTGGAGGAGGATCAGGAGCAGGTGCTTCTAAAGTATGTAGCACGGACACAGATTCTGTAAACATTGGTGACATGAGTAGAGATTGGAAAGATTCCGAAGCAACAGTAGGTGCTGACGGTTACACCTGGTCCTGCGCTAACTCAGACGTAACTGTAACTCAATTGGTTGTAGCAATCGATGGCCTATCGGTTGTTGTAAAAAAAGGTGGAGCGGCTGACAACTGTATCTCCGACATGGGAGGGCTTTCTATGGCTCAGCTAAGATGGATATACTCCGACTGGAGTGAAACAGATTTGGAGACTCACGAAAAAGGTGGATTAGTAATGTCGTCTGTGACACCAAACAATGATAATGATTCAAAGAGAGAATGGAGTGACCTAAAAGACTCCGCTGCTTGTGAAGATCAAGAAATTAAACTGTGGGGCGCTGACTCCGACTCGGGCACATATGAGTACTTTGGGGAGCAAGTATTCTGTAAGAGTTGTTTCGCAGATGGAGACCCTGTTTCCGAAGGATTTGACCAAGCAAGAGGATACCAGAATTCTGCTGATGACAACCAAATCGTAAACGGAATTACATCTGATGAGTACGCACTCGGATACTTTGGATACGCTTACTATGAAGAAAACGCAAACGTTCTTTCTGTAGCTGCTATCGCCAATAATGACACCCACGGTGTCGAAGACGCAGGCGGAGCAGTGACTCCAGAAGCATCCACAGTTGCAGATGGTTCCTATGCACCATTGTCAAGATACATTTACATGAATGTAAACAACAATGATTGGGACTTAGTCAGAGGATTCATTGAATATGGATACTCTGAAGCAGGAATGGACCACGTTTCAGATGTAGGTTATGTTGCACTACCAGCTAACATGATTACTGACATGAAAGCTAGAATTGGTTAAGCAAGGATACAATCTTGTCCAAATTTTTGCCTGCAGGGGCCTCGGCCCCTGTGGGCATTTTTTTATTTTCGAAAAATCATGTCATCGTGCGATTTTAGGTTTAGAAGTATCTCGCCAAAATCTCTAGCATAAGCGCACAACCTTCGCACAGATTCAGATATCTTGAATAGCAAAAAATCATGTTTTGTCATCTTTCTTCCTTCGATTAATTTCTCTTCATAAGAGGATATTTGAATTTGGGCCTCCTTAAGTTCCTGTCTAGATTCCTCAATCTCGAATGAATTTCTTGTACGAATATTGATCATTAATTTCTTTATGGAATCTTGCCAGTTATTTAGTTGTAAAATTGGTGCTTTATCAGCATCTAACTGTAGGTCTTCAGATTCCATTACCAAATGAGCCATGTGTGCCGCATGGTCCATCATTCGTTCTAGTGAAGTTGCCAAATTTGAATGCTCTACAGCCTGATTTCTAGCCAAATTAAGTGATGAGGCTACGAGATGGGAATCTAAAGCAATACTTACCTGCCTTTCAACAAGATACAGTAAAGCATCAACCTCTGATTCTCTATCGTCAATATCATTAAGCAAACTTTTTTCATTGCCTTTTGAAATGGATATTAGGTCCCTTGTAGCAGAAATTAACAAAGAATACATTCGATTGATACTGGCAATTAATGGCATCTCTGCAGCACTGATTAGGCATATCAACTCAACTCTACCATCTTCAACATTCATCATTTCAAATCCCCTAGTATTTCGTAAAAATCTTCTAATTTGTTGCTGGACGACCCTATCTATATCGCTGGAAAATACTATTCTGATTTTGTCTGCTCCAGCCAAATATGCTCCCATTAGGTGATCATGTAAAGAATTCGAAGGTATAATTCCACAATTAATGATAATAGTTTTCTCGGAGTTTTGCAACATGTTAAGAGGTGTTAGTCTCAAGGCACCGCTTGGTCTCCAATCCACCCTAATGCCATCGCGTGGTTTCAATGACATTTCGTCAATCCACGTTTTAGGCAAACTTACTGTGTAAGTGGAACCTCCGGTCAATTGGACTTTTCTTACCTCGATTCTTCCAGGATCTGCAACCATTCAAATCAAATATCGCACTATTTACATCTATATAGATTACATGGGCATTAGGTGATATACTGATTTCTATGAGAACAATATATGGAACCAGTAACTATGGTTGTTATCGGCTTAGCTTTGATTGTTTGTGCTTACATGGCATGGAACATAGGTGCGAATGACGTTGCTAACGCAATGGGAACCTCAGTTGGATCGAAAGCACTAACCCTAAAACAAGCGGTAATTATTGCTGCTATTTTCGAGTTCGCTGGTGCTTTCCTCGCCGGTGACGCAGTCACTAAAACGGTCAGAAAAGGTATCTTGACTGTTGATTTCTCGACGGTCACTCCAGCTATTTCCCAAGACATCGCTTTTGGATTCATAGCCGCTATGATGGCTGCTGCAGTTTGGTTGACTATTGCCACGAGGATGGGCCTTCCAGTATCTACAACACACTCGATTATTGGAGGAATTATTGGTGTTGGATTGGTATTAGAGGTCGACCACAATGCCAAATATATAGATTGGGAAGTCGTTCAAAAAGTGGTAATGAGTTGGGTTGCTAGCCCCTTGATGGGTGGACTTCTCGCCTTCTTTTCATACTGGATTATCAAAAAGACCATCCTTGATGCAGAAAACCCCGAACAAAGGTCGATGTGGCTGGCGCCTATTCTTGCGTTCCCAACTTTCTTTGTATTGGGCCTGGCACTACAATTCAAGGCACTGAAGGGATTTTTTGCGAGAGCGGAATCAAATGGCTGGATTGCAGACAAGACAGCATGGCTTCCCGCTAAAGAAAATGGAGTATGGGATCCATTTGCGGATGCAGCATGGCTCCCAATCAATTCACTAATTCTTGCAGCAGTTATCGGCGCAATGGGTTCGTTCGGACTTTATTTGGTCTTGAAGAAAATAGACATTAACGAAGAAAGCAAAGGTTTCAAGGGAGTTGAGAGAATTTTCGTATGGTTACAGATAATCACTGCAGCATATGTAGCATTCGCACACGGTGCAAATGACCGTTCCAATGCAATTGGCCCAATGGCTGCTGTTTGGCAAGTATTGTCGAATGATACTGGTATGCTAATGGAGCAAGCTGAAATTCCGCTTTGGTTGGTATTATTGGGATCGGCAGGTATCGCAATTGGTGTAATGACCTGGGGATGGAGAGTTATGGAAACCGTTGGTAAGAAAATTACAGAAATCACTCCAACACGTGGATTCGCAGCAGAATTTGGAGCTGCAACTACAATCTTGGTTTTCTCAATGCCATTCTTGGCAGTTCCGGTATCCACAACTCACACCCTGGTAGGAGCCGTCGTTGGTGTTGGTCTCGCTGGAGGAGCAAAAGCAGTAGATTTCAGAGTATTCGGAAAGATTGCTGCATCTTGGGTTGCAAGCGTTCCAGTAGCCGCATTCGGTGCGGCAACAATTTACATCGCATCTGGAGGAGATAACCTCAAGATGATTATTCTGTTACCTATTGCATTCGCTGCAGTAGGATTCGCAATGTGGAAAACACGTGGAGGAGAGATTCATGTGGAAGAGGCGTTATCGGATGCTGGAAGTTCTGATGACCAAGGAGCGACACCATTTGAGTTATTCCACAAGCACGCTGTTGCGGTTGAAGCAACTGTTGGCCATATGTTAGAAGCTGTAAACAAAACCGCTAATGGTGAAGATGCAAGTGATGAAATCAAAGCTACAGTTGATGCTGAATTGGACGCAGACAATATCAAAACCCAACTGAGAGACATGATGGAAGAAACTAATTTTAGACTAATTGTTTCAATGGATGATTTCTTGAGGATGTTAGCAAGGCAAGATCGAATTGCTGACTACGCACAGAATGTTGCTGAACAATTGAGTTTCAGAGAATTATACGATAACAAGGAAGCAAGAGAAATGCTAATTGAAATGGCTAATGCAGTATCTGCTACAGTAGCAATATACGAAGACACTGTTGAGGCTTTGAGAGATTTGTCCCTTGGCGGAGAAACCAAGGTCGCTAAGAAAAAGGTAATGCAACTGATTAAGGACGTTAACTTGAAAGAGCATGAAGCAGATGAAGTAGAAGCAAAAGC
>JAYPOA010000004.1:0-6497 GCA_038130705.1 Methanobacteriota archaeon
ACACCAGATTACTTTTCATCTACATACCAGTATTTCTTACTCGGTGAAAGTGGTCTCTTCATCCACAACGGTCTTCTTTCTCCTCTTGGATGGGTTTCCTTTTCCTTTGCCCAAGAATTCCATTTCTTGTAATATTCATGTGATTTATTGGTATCTACTTCAACGTCGCCGTATTCTTCACCGTCCTTTGGAAGGGATAGTTTCACTTTTTGGAGCCAACAGTGGGCGCCACTAATTGGATCTGGTTGTACTGCATGAGTAATATTTTGATGGACGCCTCCATCTCTCCAAAATAATCGGTTTGTATCTGGGTCCTCTGAACTGAATGGAGTAATTCCTTCTACCGTCCTCATTCTCCATTTCCCGTCCCCTTTATCTTCAATCGAGACAGTATTTGTCATCATTCTGTTACCTGCATCTTGTTTCCTTCTCCAGCGTCCAATGTGATGTGAGCAACCAACAATTCCTGGCTTGATTGCCTCAGTTACCCAAACCTTGTCAATAAACCAGCCGATTTCAGTCTCGATTTTAATTAGACCTCCTTCTGTGACTCCTAACTTCTCAGCGTCTTTTGGATGCAACCATATTGGGTTTCTGTGAGCTATCTCAACTAACCATTTTGCATTTGCAGATCTCGAATGAATGTGCATTGGCAATCTAAAGTTTGGTAGTAGGCAGAATTCGTCCTCTCCTTCTAAATTTTCAGGATGTACGTGAGATTTAATTTTGTAGTGCGGAATTGCATGCTCTGGATAGCCAAATTCAATCATGGTTGGTGAATAGAATTCTTGCTTTCCAGATGGAGTTGGCCATCCTTCTTCTTCGTATTTCTTGTAAGTGCTTTCCTCAATTAAGAATGCTCCATGTTTCCTCATATATTCTAACTCAGTAAGTTCTTCTTTCTTTGATTTTTCAGAAAGTACCGGGACACTTTCAAAGATGTACTGATAATAATCATCGAGGTTCATTGTGTCTCCATCTCTGTATGGTGACATGAAATACTTCTTGATGCCCATGCTTCCATCAGGGTCTATTCTAAGGCTTAATTCGTTCCAGAATTCATCTTCTTCCCATACTTCACCAGGATTTACTTCATGCGTGAATTCTACTTCATTGCCCTGCCTTCTCTGGAATTCTCTTAGTACAGGTTGTCTAAATGCCACCCATTTACCTGAGGAGGTTGCATATGAGTTGATATCGTGTCTTTCACTTGCATGCCCCATAGGGATGACATAATCCGCAAAGAAAGCCGTCTCATTCCACGTCGGCGTCATCGCAATATGACAGCCAACTGCTTCTTCATTCTGAAGCATCTCAATCCATGAGAATCCATCTGGATATGTCCATACAGGATTGAAAACTCGAGTGAAGTAAACATCCATTGTTCCTCTTCCCTCTTTTACTAGATGAGGTAAGATATGACTCATTTCGAAGTGTGCTAACGTATATTCGGGCGGGAAATGTAGTTCATTCCAACCTTCAGGTGCCGGTGGTTCATTCGGAAGTTCAGGTTTGAACTTTGACCAAGAGTTTGGAGCTGTGCCCCCCTCTGTTCCCACTGAACCTGTGAGGACATTTAAGAAATGTAATGACCTACTTACTTGCCATCCTCCTAGGTTTCCAATGGAGGCCGCTCTCCAAACATGGGATGACAATTTGCTACCCGAATTAGCCACAATCTTTCCAGTCTCAATAACTTGTTCGACAGGTATGCGACACTCTTGAGAGGCGTATTCAGGCGTGTAAATCGAATACTCTTCTTTAATCAGTTCAATGAATTTTTCAAAGGATTTATTTTCTGTAGGATGTACTTCTTCCAAATATTGCTCCCAGTTAACCTGGCTTTCCATGAATTTCCTATCATATAGGCCTTCATCCAAAATCATTTTTGCCCAGCAGAGGAATAACGCAGGTTCGCTTCCAGGCCAAGTTGGGATCCAGTGGTCTGCCATCGATGCAGTATTGGATAATCTGGGGTCAACAACAATCAGTTTGGCTCCATCCATCATTCCTTCAAGTATTCTTTGAGCATGTGGGTTGAAGTAATGTCCAGTTTCCAAGTGTGATGAACACAGAAGTATTACTTTCGCATTGCTATGGTCTGGGCTTGGCCTATCGTGTTGATGCCAAATTGCATATCCAGTTCTTGCTCCAGCGCTACAAATATTGGTGTGTGAGTTGTGCCCGTCTACTCCCCAAGCTTTCAGTACGCGATTAGTATATCCTTCATGGCCAGGCCTTCCTACATGGTAGACTACTCTATCTCTGGCTCCAGTTTGAAGTGATGTCCTAATCTTGGAGGCAATGTCGTCAAGGACCTCATCCCAAGAAACTCTTTCCCATCCTCCTTCACCTCTTTTTCCAACCCTCTTTAGAGGATACAGAATTCTCTCGGTGTCTTTTATTTGGTTAATCGTTGCAGGGCCCTTTGCACAATTTCTACCTCTGCTACCGGGATGCAATGGATTTCCTTCAAACTTGGTGACCTCGCCTGAATCTTTATCGACGTATGCCAGTAATCCACAAGCGGATTCACAATTAAAACAAGTTGTGGGAACTAAAGAGTAATTTTTCTCTATTTGTTTTGGCCACGCTTGAGCATCCAGTTCTGTATGGTTATCCCAATCTTGGAAGTTAGGATATTTTCTCAATTGCTGGTCAGCTCCCTTGTGGGGTTTTTTGTCAATATTGGGAATAATTCTCAATTTTTGTGCTATATTTTCTATGAATGATTTAGACATAATTTCACCTCACAATAATGGCTCCACCTGTGGCTTTTCGATTACATGATGACCATGAATCAAGATCACAATAAGTCCGAACACCCCTAAAACAATAGGTAAGATGCCACCGATAATTATCGCCAACGTTGCCCCACCGATTAGTATTGTTTCAATTAAGAATTTTAATGGCAATAGATTGTCTTTGGACCATGACCTGGCTTTAGCTTGTTGCAGTAGCCATGCCGTGTAAACTCCAGTAAGGGCTGCTATTGGAATACCCACATATGCAAGATATTCTAGGTAAATTTCGTTCAGATCGAGTAGGACAATTCCGAGCGTTAGAGAGAGTATTGCTCCGTATGCTGCCAGAATGTATGCTCCCTTGACCAACCATGAATTCCAGTTTGGTCTTAACATAACATACAGGAACCTTTCTGGTCTGTCTAAATCTTTGATAAGGAGCAGTCCTGTTATTGTCATGAAAACTAATCCTACTACGGTAACGGGAATCCATAAGTCATCCATTTCGGGTAGGTAGCCACTAAGCCAAAGAATCATTGCGACCATATACGTGCCTGCAGCAATCCCTTTGGTCCAGATATAAGCACTAACCTCCCATCCCCAAAGAATACCTTTGGATGGGGAGTCGTATGCTCTTTTTGCACTTGGGGAATTATCAGCCAATTTCGCAGCAACATCCCGAATTATTGCTTGGTCTCTAGGATTTGCATCTTTTGCTTTCATTTCGAGGGCCAATTGTACTAACATTGAATTTTGGTCCGCCGCACCTAATCTATCTTGAGCATATTTAGCAAAATGTCCAACCCCTGCTGCCTGTTCATTGAACATTCCTTCAGCAGTCCTTTCTGTAGCAAATGGGTCTAACATCTCGTCAGACGTATCCAAATAGAATACGTTTGGAATCGTTCCAGATTCTGGTTTCCTGACTTTTGTTTCATTCTCCGCAATTAGAACGGATAAGTTCGAATTTTTATCGTCCAAATCGCCGCTTACTATCGCTTCCACGGGACAAACTATTACACATGCTGGCTCATATGAATTTTCAATTCTGTGAGCGCAGTAGTTACACTTTGCGGCAGTTCCAGAATCTGGATTGATGTATAATGCATCATATGGGCATGCTTGCATGCAAGATTTACATCCAATACATCTTTCATCGTCAAAGTCAACTATGCCATCAGTTCTTGTAAACAAGGCAGTAGTTGGACAAATAGTAGTACATGGTGCGTCTTCACAGTGGTTGCATCTGTGAACACTGAATTCACGATTAGAATTTGGATATTCTCCGGTTTCGATATACTTAACATGAGTTCTATTTACTCCTACGGGAATATCATGTTCTGATTTGCATGCAACTGTACATGCGTGACAACCAATACATTTCCTGTTGTCAATAGCGAATCCATAATTTACCATAAGGCCTGCTCGTTTTCGAATTACATTAACTTATCTTAGTCGTGTTATTTTTTTTTCCAAACTGAATAAATCAAATTAGATTAATCTTGTCAGTCTAATAACACGACTTTGGATCCGTCCATTTCTATTCTTACAAGGCTATTCAATGGCCATTCACCCTGGCTTCTAACAAAATTCATGCCGTCCCCTTTCTCAAAGACTATCCAGCAGTCGGATACCGTTGCTCCAATTCTGTCAACTGCTTGCAGTATTGGTAAAAGGGTTCCACCGGTAGATACAACATCATCTACAATAAAGACGCCATCTCCTTCTCGGATGTCGTTTAGGTAAATTTCACCCTTAGAGTAGCCGGTTGATTGGTCGATTGCAGTTTCACCAGGAAGACCATACTCTCTCTTTCTGCCAATTACAAGTGGTTTCCCCGATTTTAGACATAATGCGGCGGCAAGAGGAATTCCCATGGCTTCAATGCCTAGAATGATATCTACTGAATCCCAATCTACCTTTTCAAAAATCAAATCCCTAGCGGCAGCCAATAATTCAGAGGTTTGACTTGGAACACCATCTGTCAAGGGGTGGATGAAGTACGGGTAATCTCCTCTCATTACTACTGGAGCATTGATTACGCTTTGTCTGAGGATTTCGTATTTATCTCCGGACATGTAATTCCGACTTTGGATTTACAAATGAACTATTCCCTATGTAAAATTAAAAAGAAAAAGGGCAACAACCGGGTCCTCAGACCCAGTTGTTGCGAAAGCTGCTTATGCAGTAAACATCTAACTTCAGGTTATTCTCAAAGTACCTTGTCGAAGATCCAACCGAATGTGGACATATCGCCAGGACCAAGGTAGAACATAGCCATGAATACAGCGATTCCATACATGATTGGCCCTGGTTCGTCAAACTTGCCCATACCCATCTTGATTAGTACGTAGGTGATTGCACCCCATGCTATACCATCAGCGATTGAATATGTAAAAGGCATTAGAACCATTGTTAAAAATGCTGGTAAAACCATCTCCTTGTCATCCCAGTTTACTTCTGTTGCTTGCTTCATCATCATTGCTCCGATGATTACTAGAGCACAAGCAGCAGCGAATGTTGGAATCGCTTGGAATAATCCTGATAGGAATAGTCCAGATAGCATCAATACACCAACAACAATTGCTGTTAGTCCAGTTCTTCCACCTTCTTCGACACCTGCGGCAGATTCAATGTAGGTCGTTGTTGTGCTTGTACCACATGCTGCACCAACTATGGTTGCTGCTGCATCGGACATGAATGCCTCATTAGAGTCGATCAAGTCGCCATTTTCGTCTAGGTGTCCTGATTGCCTGCCAACGGAATACAAGGTTCCTGCTGTGTCAAAGATATCTACGAACAGGAAGGCAATCATTACTAGTAAGAATCCTGCCATGTCGTCACCGACATCTCCAAGTGCTCCAAATGCAGCACCTAGGCTCTCATCAGGTAATCCCACCCAGCCGAATATCTCTCCAGCCTCAGGCCATGCTGCGGTTGATGAACCCCAACCTGCTCCGCCTGCGGCGAAGTCATTGTAAGGGTCGTATGCTCCAACTGCCCATCCGTAAACGGATGCACCGAGAATACCGTAGATGATTGCACCTTTGATTCCTCTTGCCATCATTACAGCAATTGCAATTAGTGCTACTAAACTGATTAAAGCACCATGGTCATACGAGAAAGTCTCTGTTGAAGCCAAATTAACTAACGTTGCACCGTCATCTTGGATCCATCCCATTTCTCTAAGGCCAATAATCGCAAGGAACATACCAATACCTGCTCCAGTTGCAATCTTTAGGTCCTTGGGAATTGCATTAATCATCTTAGTTCTCCATCCAACTTGTGGCAGAGAAATAATCATGAAAATTATACCCTCAACAAGAACTGCTGCTAATGCAACCTCCCACGGAATGCCCATTGTCAAAACTACTGAGAATACGAAATACGCATTCAATCCCATGCCGGGTGCTAACGCAAAGGGTTTGTTCGCCCACAATCCCATTACTGTACAACCAACGAATGCGGCTATTGCTGTTGCAAATAGTGCATCGTCGAAAGGTATTCCGGCTACTGATAGCATTGCGGGGTTTACTAACAGAATATATGCCATGGTCAAGAATGTTGTAATTCCTGCCCGGATTTCACCTTGCATGTTCGTTCCATTTTCTTCAAATTTGAAGAAATCACTCATCTTTTGTTCTAAACTCATATTTCTTTACACCCTCCTTGGGTTACAATTCTTATACCACAGAGGGGTTATGATGCTTTTTGTGAAAATAAAATCACAAAAGGTGTTTTTACAAACACTTC
>JAYPOA010000004.1:6597-20443 GCA_038130705.1 Methanobacteriota archaeon
ATTGTATCAGTTCCGTATTCAAGATCATATTCATGTGAAATAACCTCTCCTGGAAGCTTGCCTTTCTTTCTAATCATTGTCATTGGTATGCCCATTCGGTCAGACAGTGCTGCGCTCAGGAGAAAACCTCTGCTTTCGATTCCAGCCAATACATCTGGTTTCCATTCTGAAACTATTTTTTCTAATTCATCTAAAGCATAACTCCATGCTTGCGGATTGCCGATTAAGGTTGAAATGTCATAAAACAGGATTCCTGGGATTGGAAAATCTGGAATTCCACGAATGTGTTCTTTTAGATTCATTTTAATGCCTCAAATTTTTCTTGCATTGTATTTCTGAAAGTAAGTAGATTAAGTACAGGCCCCGATAAATCTACAGTAATTGTAGCTCCTCTATTGAATTGGTATTCATCCCATCCATCAGGAACCACATATCCTCTGTGCATATCGCTTGTAATGACCGTGGGGGTATTTGTCCAGTCACAATATCTTTCATCTGATATTTCACTATCAATCTCTCTCGCTATCACGAGATAGTGGTCGTCAGAATCACCGTGGCTCCCAAGATATGATTTCCTTGCAATTTGGTTGAACCATGCTCCTTGGCCCAACCAAGTTGAGAATACTAATCCACTTGATTGTTGAATTGTTTCAATTTCTCCACGTCTTAGATGATATTTGGAGGGAGCGTATTGGTGGGTATTTGCTATCAGTAAATCATTCAAAGCGGGGTCGGTTTTGATTTTATTTCCGCTAGTAGTCTCAATAATTGCTTGCAATCTTGGCAGTCTGTTGACTATTGCTTCTCCTGATAATGCAAGGTCAATATCCTCTGGAAATGTTTCTATAGAACTATCCATGTAGAACCCAAGCGACCCTTCGATGTCATCTTTTCTTGGATGAGAGTTGACTCCCATTACTGGAGTATTGGAATCAATATTGTGTGATATGGAGGTTAATGTTCCATCACCTCCTAGGACTATTACTAAATCACGTCCAATGAAGTCTGCTCTACGAACCTTTTCTCTCGCCCTGATTTCCACCCTGATGGTATCAGACCTTTCATTTAGGGCCCGTTTTAGGAGGTTCAGAGATTCATCATGGACCTCTTCGAAGTTCTTCTTGTAGACTAAGAGAACATCGGCCATGAAACCCCCCATGAGGACTTCCTTCTTGAGAGTGATTATTCTGCGTAACCTTCATCCACTACCATTAGTTAGGTAAGGATATGCAACCGGATCCGAATAACCAGCCGATGATGTATGGACAGCCTCAACAAGTGATGATTGACCCGAATACAGGGATGCCTCAAAACGTCATAGTAATACAGCAACCGTCTTCTGCGGCCAAAGTTGTTGGTATACTTGTCATAATAGCTGGTGTGTTTGGAATTATTGGCGAATTACTAAATATCCCAAGTTCTCTCGAACTTGGAGCATTATGGGCATTACTTTCAGTAGCTAATTTGGGAATTAATGGAGGATTAATTGCTGGTGGAGTAATGATGACAAATTTCCAGAAGAGAGGTGTGCAACTCGCATTATTGTGTATAGTCGCAAGTGCGATCATTGGCGTAGTTTCGATGATGATGCTAAGCGGTGCAATACAAGATCTCGCTGAGGAGGAAGGGCTTTCTGAGGAAGAAGCACAAATCATGGAAGACTCAATGGGGGCATTTGCAGGTATTGGTGCTGTCTTTGTATTAGTTTGTAATGGAATTTGTGGATTAATAATTGCGATTCCACTAATGGTATCAAACAACGGTTTGGATGATTCATCTTTATTCGGTTGATGGTCCATCATGGGCGAATTGAATACAGGTCAAGCAGCTACATATGTTGAAGAATTGTATGTAGAAACCGAAGAGCGTTATCAAATAATTTGCATTACGAGAGACGTCCAAAAAGTGGTCTCGGAAAGTGGAATAAGAGACGGTCTGGTGTTGGTTAATCCAATGCACATAACGGCTTCATGCTACGTCAACGACTTGGAATATGGTTTACATCATGACATAATGAAGTGGTTGGAAAAATTAGCGCCATTCTATGGTTCAGACGGGCAAGATGGAGAAGAATATCATCATCACAAAACCGGAGAAGATAATGGTGATGCACACCTTAAGAGGCAATTGCTTGGTCAACAAGTAACTATGCCGGTGAGAGATGGGAAGCTACATCTCGGTAATTGGGAGCAAATTCATTATGCTGAATTTGATGGTAAACGCAAAAAAAGAATCCTCGTAAAGGTAGTTGGAGTGATTTGATGTCAGATTTATCTGAGCCTGACCACATGACTGACATGGCGGTCGAACTTGGAATTCAAAGGGGAGATTGGGGCTCAGGTAAAGCATCGTTCATACTGAATGTAGAATCACGACATTGTAACAAAGCGGGGGTAGCCCATGGTGGACTTTACACATTAATGCTTGATATGGCACTGGGGGGAAGTTTAGTTTGTACGTTAAAAAGGGAAGAATGGTGTGCTACGACTCAATTAAACGTTTCATTCATCAATGCTGCAAGACCGAATGAAAAAATAATTGCCGAGGGGAATCTAAAGAAAAGAGGCAAGCATGTAGCGCACTTATGTGGTGAAATCAAGACCGATTCAGGTCGTCTAATTGCTACAGCTACCGGTGTTTGGGCTATCTGGGATCATAAACCTTCAAGCCAATCTTGAGGCAACGTTCATAACTTTGACTGTAAGCGTATGTCTATGGACATCAAAGACATTGACTTGGATGGTGGCAGTTTCAAATTCACTTTACCATACCACTGGATTTCGTGGATTGTTTGGGTTATTGGCTTAATTTTGACCTTGGTTGGAGTAGTTGGTTTCTTTGGTGGAAATAATGCGACAGTATTGTTCGCATCATCAATTGGCTGTCTAATGATGGCAGTAGCATCTCCTGGGTCTATTGAGGGCCAGTTGAAGAAGGTTAGAGAAAGTGCGATCGACCCTGCGGAATTGGAAGCAAAAGCTCAAGCGAGTGGCTTAAGTATTGACAACTGGTTGATGCAACAAACAACTTACGTGCCTACAAATGACCCAAATGATTGGATTTTACCCGCACCAGGGCCATCGACGTGGAACAATGACGACAGGTATGGTCCTCATGGCGATGGTTCTGCGATTGCAGAGCATCCTTCGAAAGTAGGTACCCCAAGGCCTGCAACCATGACTTCATTCTCGGTTTTTTCAGGCTTGTCTGTTTTATTCACTTTAATCGCTGCAGGTTCTCTAATGTCGATTGATGAAACGGGAGATTCAATTTTCTTGCCGATTATAATCATTGTAATCGCTTTGATTTTATCTCTTGTTGGATATTTTAGGTCTAAGATGCTTAGCCAGATGCTTGACACACCAACATCTTTGGTAAGGTCTGCTCCGGTAGGAAATCCTGAATTAGTTGGTCAGGTAAGGCCAATAGCTGATGGTTGTCTTACAGTAGTCGTTGATGGAAATCAAAACATGGTCATGCACAACATGGTTGGTTACAGGTGGGAATATGAGCAATATCAGTGCCGAACTGTAAAAACAGATAATGGTACGAGGGAAGAATGTAATTGGGTCACAATTCGTTCAGATGCGGGTGGATGCCCATTTATTTTGCATGATGGAACAGGTGGGATTAGAGTCAACGGCCAGTCATTCAAGAGAGCTGATTATGGTCAATATCTCAAGCGTTGGGATGGTGCATTCGCGCAAACCCTTGGAAAGCAATTGATGGCCTCTGCTGTTGCAGGTTTGCTTGGCGGAGCTAAGGTAAAGAAACACAGATGGACGCTTTATGGACTTAAACTTGGAAATCCTGTTTATGTTTTGGGAGAAACAAGACCAAGACCTTCAGAACAAGTCGCAGCTGAAGGATTAGACGGAACATTAGGTAATAGCATAATTGAAGTCTGGGGTAATGAAGATGCCCCTGGAGTGAAGGTAACTATGCAAAGAGGAACTGAACTTTCAAATGTTGGAAACTCAAGATCTAGTCTCGAAATGTTGATGGCACCAATTTTGCTTTTGCTTGGTGGAATTGCTCTTCTTGGCTTAGCGTGAATATGATTAGTCGGGAACTTTTCGCCCGATTCATGGCAGAAGATGTCGTGATTGTGAATGGTGCAAGAACTCCATTTTGTGAATGGCAGGGTGGAAAGCGTGGAGATGGTAATCCTGGCGGATTATTGAAAGATGTGAGCGCAATAAAACTTGGAGAAATAGCAATCAAAGGAGCCCTTGAAAAATCAAATACGCCAGCAGAGAAAGTTGACCATGTTGTAATGGGATATGCATTGCAAACTTGTGACCAGGCAATTTTCGGTGCAAGGCATGCAGGATTAGGAGCTGGTATTCCTCAAGAAGTTCCTATGCTTACACTATCCAGAATTTGTGGAAGTGGTGTTCAATCGATAGTTACTGCTGCTCAAATGATTATGTGGGGAGAAGCAAGTACCGTTGTTGCAGTTGGAATGTAGAATTTGTCGCAAGCACCTCAAGTCCTCCGCGGAATGAGGGATACATACAAGCTTGCGAGGCCTCCAAAAGCAGGAACAGAACTTGAAAAGGATATGGAAGATTATCTTTTCACAAACCTCCTCGACGGATTCTGTGGCTCATTTATGGCACAAACCAGCGATGAGATTTGTAAGCGTAAAGGCGTGACAAGAGAGGAAACAGATGAGTTCGCGGCACTGTCACATTCAAGGACCTCAAATTCTATAGAAAATGGCATTTGGGAGCAAGAAATAGTTTCAGTCAACGACGTAACCTACAAGGATGAAGACCATGTTGTGAAGGGAAGTACTCCTGAATCTCTTGCCGAGTTAAGAACTGCATTTGGGCCAGAGAGTTTAGTAACTGCTGGAAATGCTTCAGGTGTTGTAGATGGAGCGGCTGCAGTGGTCATCAAATCTGCGACTCAGGCCAAGTCAGATGGTGATGAACCTCTAGCGAGAATCGTATCCTGGGGAATTGTTGGATTAGAACCGGCAATCATGGCCTATGGCCCTGTTCCAAGTAGCAGATTAGCATTAGAAAAAGCAGGCTTGACCATCGAAGATATCGATAGGTGGGAGATAAACGAAGCATTTGCGGGACAGGCAGTAGCTTGCGTCAAAGACCTTGGTTTGGACATAGAGAAGGTTAACGTAAATGGTGGCGCAGTTGGTCTTGGCCACCCGCTTGCAGCAACCGGAACTCGATTGGTATTGACACTCGCCCATGAATTAAAGCGCTGTGGCGGAAAATATGGTGTTGCTACCGCTTGCATTGGTGGCGGTCAAGGTATCGCTATGGTAATTGAATCACTATGAAGTAACTCAATAATACAGGGTGAAGAGATTGAATAAACAAGTATTGTTTTCAATATTGATCTTGCTTGCATCCTCAATCAGTGGATGCTTAAATTCTGGTGAAGATACGGAGATTCTAGAGTTCGAGATTTCTTCTTCATCATGGAAAAGCACAATTATCTCGAATTACGTTGATGGCTCGCTAGTTTCGACATCGCCAGCGCAATTTCAGTTTAACTTCACGAATATTGTTTCTGAATACAGTATCCAATATCTCGGTTTAATCGGTGACGATTTGTTTGAACCAGTTCAAATTTCTCCCTCTGAAAATAATTCTGTTGAGGTGCAAATTAGTGAACACGGTATCCATAGTTTGGAATTTTATGTTGAGGATGAAAAGAAAAATCGTAAATCGTTATTCATTGATGTGATAGTTGAAATGAGGATGTACTGGTTAGAAGAAAATGTTAGTTCACCTAAATCATTTGAAATTGTTTCAAAACCAAGCAACGAAGAGACATTACCCTCACACGTAAAAATAGATTCAATAATCCATAATTATAGAACAATGACTGAATTAGGTGGTGGCCAGTCGGTTGATTTTACCTGGAAGATAATTGATGAATTGGACGTAACCTGTCAAAGCAAACAAGAGAATGTAGCTGACGGTGAATCTACTACGTGGGATACGATTTACTTCGGAGCAGGACTTACTCATAATTTGGCAGTTGATTATGATGAAGGTCAAGACAGAATTACTGTAGAGCACGAAGTTCATATTGTGTATTCAAATGAATAAATTCATTTTGAGAACATTATAAGACCCGCATACTTCGACAAATAGGTATGGAGTGTCAGCATATCACTCATTTCTCTGACTCCACAAAAATGTCACAATTAATCGATGGCCAAATCAACCTTACCGTAACTTCTCCTCCATATCCTATGGTTGAGATGTGGGATGAGATATTCGCAAAAACAAATCCTGAAATCGCTTACCTGTTAAATGAAGGAGAGGGTTGGAAAGCTTTTGAAAAAATGCATAATATTTTGGATAATGTTTGGGCTGAATGCTACAGAGTTACATCACAAGGGGGATTTGTCTGCATCAATATTGGAGATGCTACTAGAACAATCGATGGAAACTTTTGTCTTTATACCAATAGGGCCAGAATAGACACAAAAATGATACAACTAGGATTCACCCCCTTGCCGAGTATAATTTGGCATAAAGTATCAAACTCCCCAAATTCATTTTTGGGTTCTGGAACATTGCCAGCAGGTGCTTATGTGACGCACGGACACGAGCACATTCTTATCTACAGAAAAGGAAGAAAAAGGGAGTTTAAATCCGACGAAGAAAAACTTAACAGACGTAAATCAGCTTATTTTTGGGAGGAGAGAAATTTGTGGTTTTCAGACGTTTGGACCTTTACAGGTAAAGTTCAGAATCTAGGAAAATCAGGAGTCCGTGAAAGAAGCGCAGCATACCCGTATGAACTTCCTTTTAGGTTAATTGCAATGTATTCTGTAATTGGCGACACAGTATTAGATCCATTCATGGGAACAGGAAGCACTCATGCAGCATCTATCGCTCTTGAACGAAACAGTGTAGGTTTTGAAATTGACGAGGCGATGAAATCTCAAATAGATGAGACGATAAAAAATGCTAGCAAATGGGGTATTGAAAGAAGAACTGAACGATTGAAATCTCATCAAGAATTTATTCATTCAAGAGAATTAGATGGTAAAGAAATAAAATATTTTAACGATAATATTTCAATGAAGGTTATGACTTCTCAAGAAACTGATATAGATATTTGAATTATTTCTGCATAAATTTTCGTAAAAGTATGAACTTAGGGTATTTTGAAGATAACTTGAATAACAAAATTAGACTCCCGTGTACCATGAGCACAGTAATCGTAGTAGGGGCAATTGCAGCAGTCGTTGTCTTGATTGTCCTAATTTGGTTCATCAGTACATGGAACAGATTGGTCAGGTTGGAAGAGAATGTAAACAAATCATGGGCTGATATTGACGTATTGCTGAAACAGCGTTATGACATGATACCTAACCTTGTCAACATAGTCAAGGGTTATGCAGAACACGAGAGAGAAATCTTTGAGCAATTCGCAGTAGCTAGACAAGCAGCAGCAGGTGCGCTGTCATCTGGTGATGTCAAAGCGGTAGGAGCCGCTGAGGGAACTCTAGCAGGATTAATGCCACGAATCAATATGGTTGCAGAGCAATATCCAGATCTGAAAGCAGATACTTCATTTGTTAATCTCCAGAACCAACTTGTCTCCTTAGAGAATCAAGTTTCAGACCGAAGAGAGTTCTATAACGCCAGCGCTACAAACTACAACTCCGGAATCCAAATGATTCCCACTTCTATTGTCGCAGGAATGAAAGGCTGTGTAAGAAAAGACCTATTCGAAGTAACAGATCCAGTACAGAGAGAAGCTGTACAGATTCAGTTCTGATTACAAACCAGTTGCAATCAATGCGACTGAGATGTATGCGCCCAGCATAGATCCGAGATTTGTTAATGCAGTTACAAGTAGTACTCTACCTGCTCTGTTAGACCAAAAAACACTAGCAGAATCTAATTTCAAGAACTCTGTTAGGTCTTCTCCAGTCGGCTCCTTGACTTTCATTTGGGCATATCCGGCAAACCATCCAGCCGCTAAAGCAGGATTCAATGACGTTATTGGAGATGCTATCGCTGCTACTAATATTGCGACTGGATGACCTCCTGCAATAGCGCACATTACTGCGGCTCCGATGAAATTACCAAGTAGCCAATAGATTCCATTTTCTTTGATTGAAGATATGTCTCCATTGTAAGCAAACCATCCAAGTAAACCTACGAGTAACAAGGGTATGGCATAAGAAACCGTTTTGATTATTTTGCCACCCTTAGGTATTTCAGATAACGTGGAAATACGCTCTTCACTATGTTCCAATTCAGTGTCTAGCAATTTTGAAACTCCTTCAAGATGACCTGCTCCTAAAACGGCAAGCACCTTTCCTTTGTTTCTAACACTGGAAATTTTCCTCGCAATAAACTCGTCTCTTTCATCGATGAGTGCTTTTCCAGCTCCCGGCGAAACGTCTCTCAATTCTTCCATCAAAGATGAAAGAAGGTCTTTGTCCTCTAACATTTCATTCAAAGATAGTTCCTCGTCAGGCTCCTCATCGGATAGGAGAGCCCAAAACAAACCGAATTTTTCTCTCAAGCGCATGTTCTTCCATGCTCTTCGAAGTGTTGTTTGGATATCCCTATCTACCAATTCAACCTCTAATCCCGCTTCCTCTGCGGCTTTCACTGCAGCAAGCAATTCAGCACCTGGTTGTTGTCCTTCATCTAATCCAAGTTTGCGTTGTTCTGCAGAAAGTAGAGATTGTAGTAGAACCATGGGGGCTTTTCCTTCTTTGATTACTTTCAGTAAGCCTTCCTTGTCTAACCTTCTATCAGAGGTTAATGCCTTATGTCTACTCTCACATAATTCAACTGCAACAATGTCCGGACTCCAATTTTCGATATTTTCGATTACCGCCTCAACGGAAGATGTAGCAACGTGTGCCGTACCCAGCAGGCGAAGGTTTTCGTCAACGTCAACAATCGGTGCTGCCAATTAAATTCCTCCAAATATTTGTTCCAGTTTCATTGAAATTATCTTCATTGCTTCAATATCTGAGCCAGCTTCTATATCCTCAAAGGGAATCTGCCCGCCAGCCATTACTGCATGACCCCCTGCGGTTCCTTCATTGAACGATTTTTGTAAAATTTGTCCGATATTGATTCCATCATTTTTTGAACGAGCAGAAATAATGACCTTATTTCTGCGAACTCCAAAACAAACAACAACAGAAACTCCTTCCGTTGTAAGTAAAAAATCTGCTACTTGAGAAAGTGCATCTCTATTTGCTAAGTTATGTATGGGGGCAAGTAATAATCCTCCAACTTGATACATATCCTGTAGAGCGTGTTTGAATATGTCTAGAACTTCTTTTGAACGAGGAGGGGCCTCGAAAGAGCGTAATAATTCCCAATCAACATAATTGTTTAACCATGAAAGGGCAGTCATATCAACTTCATTGAAGGCTCTGGTAAATCCAAGAGTGTCAGTTCTAATTCCAAAGGCTAACGCAGTTGCGACGTTTTGTTCAATATCATAACCTGAATTCATCGCAATTGTTGCAACAAGAGATGATGTCGCTGCGAATTCAGGGCGTACTAAAACCACCTCTCCAGGTGGCCTGTCTTCAGACAGATGGTGGTCGACAATTATGGTAGGCACAAAATCCCTTGGAAGTATATTGTTTGCTCCTGATTTATTGAAATCAACACACACTGTGATGTCAGATTCTTTCAGTAAATCTTCTATTTCCCACTCAAGGATAACCCTTCTAAGTTCTAAATTGAGCATTCTAACCATCCCTACGTTTTGTTGGTGCTCAATCATTCCTCCGTGAGCAATGGTAACAGTTTGTCCAATTTGCTTACAAATTTGCTCGATTGCAAGAGCGCTTGCAATGGAATCAGGGTCTGGATTATCATGGCAAACGATCAGAACTCTAGCATCAGGTTGTGACTTTAGTCGACGAATTACATCTGAGGCACCGTGTTTTCTATCAATATTTTTCAATCTATCTTTCAGAAGATTTAATGTCAAACCTTCAACGGATATCAATTCAGAATTTTCCATTTCAAATGTTGATAGAATAGGTGTTTGAGGCCACAATTTTAGTAACTCTTCAGTGGGTTTATCGTCACAAATTATTTCATCCAAAATAACTACTGCAGTAGGAGCAACTTCAGGCAATGGCATTTCATTTAGTTCCATTTCTGTTGGTAATGTAACAATCTCAACATTTGGAATTCCAATAAGTTGCTCAGCTAGGCCGATTAATCGAACTCTCGACGTGGTTCCAATCCATTTTGCTAGTTGAATAGCGATATTATCTGATCCAAAGATAAGGAACATTCAATCCACCAACCTTTCTAGAACATCAAATAAGTCCTTGTGTTCTCTAACATCATGTACTCTAACTATATCGATACCTTTGTCAAACGCTTTACTTGCAACTCCGAGAGTGCCTGCTAATCTTCCATCAGTACTCTCCTGTGAACATATCTGTCCAATCATTGATTTTCTTGATACTCCCCACAAAATCTTGTACGGCCGGAGTTTTTCACTGAATTTTAACAAGTCCAAATTGTGTTCTAACTTTTTTCCAAAACCAATCCCTGGGTCAAGATAGATTTTTTCTTTAGGTAAGCCTCTATCTTCTAATTGCTTTGCTTTGTCAATTAAGTAACCAAAGACATCTGAACATACATCGGTGTATTCCGGATTATCTTGCATATTTCCTGGCTCTCCTTTCATGTGCATAATGCAAACATAGCATTGCTTTTCTATAACGAGATCTACCATATTTGCATCTCTCAATCCGCTAACGTCGTTTACCATAATTGCACCGTTATCCAAAGCAATTCTTGCAACTTGATGATTTCGCGTGTCGATTGAAACCTTTGAGAATTGTGAAACGTCTTTTACAA
This sequence comes from Methanobacteriota archaeon, assembly GCA_038130705.1. Lineage (GTDB taxonomy): Archaea > Thermoplasmatota > Poseidoniia > Poseidoniales > Poseidoniaceae > MGIIa-K1. The sequence continues at coordinate 17,454 of JAYPOA010000004.1, forward strand.
GTTGCGACACTCTGCTAATCTCTTCTTCTATAGAAATTGATTTTGAACCTGGTCGTGTAGATTCTCCCCCAATATCTATCCAATCTGCACCGTTTTGTACCATCTTTCTTGCTAATTCTAGGCTACCATTTCTGGAATTTGAATAGAAGGAATCTGGCGTGGCGTTGATTATTCCCATAATCTGAGGTCGGCGTAAATCCCGACCCTCAAAGACTGCCATGTTGAACCCCGTGTCTGCGAGAGGTTTTATGACATGTGGGGTGTCAGGTGTCGCCATGTCTGAGGATTTACCGACGGAGATTGACTCCGTAGGTGGAAATTTAGATGGCCCTTTGGATGCACCTTCTGAAGAGTCACTCGAACTGGCGGAGCGAATTATCGTTAGACTGAGACCACCCTCCCGAGTAGCTATCTCAAAAATGATTCATACCAAAGCAAAAAGTGTTGGTGGAATTTTAGCGGGTTATGCGGTTTTCTGGTGGCTAGCTGTTTTGCAGGTGGACAATGAACCAGCATTTGAGTCGATATTTTTTGGACCAGATTTCCTTGCGATAACGATTATCGCACCAGCATTGATATTCCTTGGTTCCCTTTTTGAAAACATAAGTAGAGAACTTGGCCAACTTTTCCCGGGATTGGCTCATGGTATAATGTTTGTAATGGCATTTTTGTATACATTCGAACCTCTAGTGAGAGGACTTCTAATGAACGATATCGATGCGGGAGATGCGGTATGGAAAACCGTTAGACTAGCCGTACTTTGCATCACGATTTTAGTCGCCGCAAAGATGTTAATCGATGCATGGCTACTAAGATGGGTCAAGGTATTCATGGAAAACAATCCTGACTTGGATTTCTCGGATTCTTCAGGTGAAGAATTGGAGATGATCCAAGATGAAAACGAAACCGAGAGTTGAAGTCAAAAACCTGCTCGGAGAAACGATGAGCGAAAGACTTGACGTCCTGAGACTTGGATATCGAAAAGGACGAGATCCAAGAATAACAACTCATCTCGCATTGGTTTCTAGGGCATTTGGTGCAGACGGATTTTTACTTTCTGGGGATTCTGATGAGGAACTTTTTGAGAACTTAGATTCTGTTTCAGAAAGATTTGGAGGATCGCTTGATACGGAACACGTGAAAGGTATGTCTCGCCTAAAACAACACATATCAAATGGCGGAGTTGCGGTACACCTAACTATGTATGGTCAACCATACAGGGAAGCTATCCCAACAATAAGGAGAGATAAGCCGTTAATTGTTGTTGTTGGGGGTGCGAAAGTACCTGGCGATGTTTACAAATTGTGTCAGCACAATGTTGCAGTAGGTAACCAACCACACTCAGAAGTTGCTGCACTTGCACTATTTTTGGAGGCTTGGTTTGGCGATTCAGGTAGTGAGAAAAATTTCGAAAACGCCCGGCTTGTAATCGAAGGAACCAACAGTGGTAAGATAGTTCATGAATTATGAGCAATTTAAACTATGTAAACAAATGCTTACAAAATAAACTAAATCCAAATTTTGGGCTTTGAATTGTTCTATCAAGGTAAATATACCTAATTGAACATCTTTGCCAATAATTATGACCCCTCTAGAATCAGCAAAATTAATGTCAGGGGTATGGTCACAGAAAGGCGATACCTCCCTTGGCGATAAAATTAGTTTAGTAGATGCTACTGATGGAATCGCAAGAGGTGAACAAATACCTCAATCTGCATCTGGTGATGGCATACTTTTACTAGCGGATGGCAGTCGTTTCACAGGTTCATTATTTGGTGCAGAAGGTTGGGGTCAAGGTGAACTTGTTTTCACAACTGGAATGACCGGGTATCAGGAATCACTAACAGACCCTTCGTTCGCTGGCCAAGTCCTTACATTTACATATCCACTGATTGGTAATTACGGTATTCACAAAGGAACGAGTGAATCTGCAGCAGTATGGCCTCGAGGCGTAGTTGTTCGACAGGCAATGAAAAACCCTGACCATAGAGATTCTATTGCTAGCTTAAACGACTTTTTGGCGTATCATAAAGTTCCTGGCATCGAAAATATCGATACTCGAGCAATAACAAAGAAAGTAAGAGAATATGGTTGCTTGTTATGCGTATTCGGTCCGATTGAGGAAGAATCACAAATGGCGGCTCATCTTGAGCAAATGCAATCACCGGAACTTGAAGACTTGGTGGATCAAGTTTCAATTAACGAGCCTGTTGTTGTCAACCAAGGTGCTACAGACAAGATGGGAAGAGCACTACCGAGAATCGCGGCAATAGACTGCGGAATAAAGTATAACATTTTGAGAAGCCTCTGTAATTACTTTGAGGTGGTATGGTGTCCACCAAGCACGACCTTTGATGAAGTAAAATCGTACGATATAGTTGCATTATTCTGTTCAAATGGACCAGGAGACCCTGCTCATCCAGGTAAAGCAACAAGCGCAATGAACACGCTTGCAGCTGCCGTTAAGGCAGACCTTCCTGTTATGGGTATATGTCTTGGTCACCAATTACTAGGTCTAGCGAGTGGCCTCCAGACCTACAAAATGCGGTACGGACATAGGGGTGCAAATCAACCATGTGTCGATTTAGAATCTGGAAGAGTTTGGATAACCAGCCAGAATCACGGTTTTGCAGTAGCAGACCCCAATGCGGGAATGTTGGCATCTCATCCGTCCGGAGCATGCTCTCCCAAAGGGGAAAATTTACACGGAGCGACACCAAAGGTTCGGTTTGTTAATGCAAATGACAGAACTGTTGAAGGATTAGACTTAGAAAATAAATCGGTATTTACTGTTCAATTCCATCCTGAAGCAGCGCCTGGGCCTCATGATGCATATCCCTTATTTTCGAGATTTAGGGAAATGGTAGATTCTCATTACGGAGGTGGAAATTGATGCCACGAAGAAATGATATTGACACAATCATGGTTCTCGGCTCAGGGCCGATCAAGATTGGGCAAGCGGCTGAATTCGACTTTAGTGGTTCTCAGGC
>JAYPOA010000004.1:20453-34748 GCA_038130705.1 Methanobacteriota archaeon
GTTCAGGCACTGCGTGAGGATGGGTACAAGGTCATACTGGTAAATTCAAATCAAGCAACTATTCAAAACGACCCTGAAATGGCAGATAAAGTGTACATTGAGCCTTTACTACCTGATACTATCAAACGAATATTAGAGGTTGAGAAGCCAGATGCTTTACTTGCAGGAATGGGAGGTCAAACCGCTTTAAACATCGCAAGCGAACTTGCCCATGCTGGTGTCCTTGATGATTTAGGTGTCGAACTTATTGGTTCAGATTTGGACGCAATTGACAAAGCTGAGGACAGAGATTTATTCAATCAAGTTTGTCTTGAGATAGGGCTACCTATTTCAGAAGCATTAGCATGTAATTCTATGGAAGAAGTTCTTGCAGCGGCTGAAACCATCGGTAGTTGGCCTATCTTGATTAGGCCAGCATTTACGCTCGGTGGTTTAGGTGGTGGCACCGCATGGAATACCGGTGAATTGGTCGAAATAGCTACTCTCGGACTTCGAAACAGTCGTATTGGGCAGGTCCTAATCGAGGAGAGCATCCTTGGATGGCAAGAATACGAATATGAAGTTATGAGAGATACTGCAGACAATGCAACTATTGTTTGTACCATGGAAAATATCGATCCAATGGGTGTTCACACCGGTGAATCAACAGTTGTAGCTCCTGTACAATCTCTGTCGGACAGAGACCACATGGAATTGAGAGACATGTCTCTCTCCCTGATTAGAAAGCTCAACATCAAGGGTGGATGCAATGTACAATTTGCCGTCAATCAGTCTACAGGCGAAGTCAGAGTTATTGAGGTCAATCCTCGAGTTTCAAGGTCTTCCGCACTTGCGTCCAAAGCGACAGGCTACCCTATTGCACGAATGGCTGCCAAAATCGCTGTAGGATATACGCTTGATGAGTTGCCTAATCCAATTACCGGTGAAGGCACTACTGCCGCTTTCGAGCCGACCTTGGATTATTGCGTTGTAAAAATACCACGTTGGCCGTTCGACAAATTTAGGACAGCAAATCGAACCCTAGGTACCTCAATGAAGTCAACAGGCGAAGTAATGGCAATCGGCAGATGTTTCGAAGAAGCATTCCTCAAAGCATGGGCTTCCTTAGAGCAAGGCTCGCACTATCCAAGACCTCTAACAAGAGCAGATGAGTCAGAAGGAGAGGGTATGGTAGAAAGAGCATTGCAGAAGCTACCCGATGAAACCCTAATCGATTGGTTGAGAATTGCTACCGATAGGAGAATGGGTGCAGTAATTGAGGCTTTTAGAAGAGGGTGGAGCATTGAGCGAGTTTATGAAATCACAAGAATAACCAGGTGGTTCTTGTATGGATTCGAAAAATTGGCTAAAACCGAAGCAGAAATTGTAAAAGCGGCTTGCTCTCCAAAATCCCTAACTGCTGCCCAATTGAGAAAGTGGAAGAGTTTAGGGTTCTCCGACGCTCATATTGCAGACGCATTGCTTTCCTTCCCTGCAGACAAACTAAAATCAGCCAGCAATGACGAAAATGAACAGGCAGTAATGAAAGCCAGACACGCACATTCAGTCCATCCGATTTTCAGAATGGTAGATTCATGTGCCGCTGAATTCGCTGCAAAAACACCTTACTACTACTCAACTTACGAACCTAATGGCCATTCTGGGATTGATTATCTCCCCAATTTGGAATCAAGAGATAAAATACGCCAGGTCGTAATCGGCTCTGGACCGATTAGGATTGGTCAAGGCATAGAATTTGATTATGGCTGTGTTCATGCTGTAAAAGCGATCAGAGAAGCTGGAATGGATGCAGTCTTGATGAATAATAACCCAGAAACAGTCTCAACAGATTTTGATACATCTGATAGACTATACTTTGAGCCATTGACTCTAGAATATGTTACCGAGGTTCTTCTTCGCGAACAAGCTCATGGAATATTGTTGCAATTTGGTGGACAAACCGCAATCAATCTAGCATTACCTTTGGAAAAGAGACTTCCTAAGTTGAATTTAGATTTGCAAATCCTCGGAACAACTTGTGACGCAATAGACGAAGCAAGTGATCGAGAAAGGTTTGAAGAATTTGCAAAAAGAACTGGAATAAGGATGCCTAAAGGATCAACTGGGACCTCACCGGATGATGTTAGAAAGATTGTTGAAGAAATAGGATTCCCTGTTTTGATTAGACCGTCTTATGTTCTTGGCGGAAGAGGGATGGAAATTTTGTCAAATGAAAAGCAACTCAATGCTTACCTTGCAGAGGCTTTCTTAGCGCCAGACAAGCCATTGTTGGTAGACGAATATCTAGGTCATGCTACAGAACTCGATGTTGATGCAGCAGCGGATGGAGAAGATGTATTGATAGGTGCAATTATGGAGCACTTAGAAGAAGCAGGAATACATTCAGGAGATTCGACGTGCTTTATCCCAACTCAAAACATACCTGAAGAAATGCTTGAAAGAGTAAGAGAACAAACGAGGAAAATAGGTTTGGGGTTGAAAATTAAAGGATGTTTCAATATCCAATTCGCCATACAAGGAGATGATTTGTACTGTTTAGAGGTAAATCCAAGATCGAGTAGAACAGTTCCATTTGTAGCTAAAGCTACCGGGGTTCCAATGGCCAGAATTGCGGCAAGAGTCACTCTCGGAATAAAGTTGAGTGAACAGGAAATACCTCAAGCAACTTCGGGCCACATCTCGGTTAAAGCGCCAGTATTCCCATTCATCAAGTTACAAGGCTTAGACCCTGCACCTGGTCCTGAAATGAAATCAACCGGAGAGGTATATGGTTCTGATACCAGAGCAGATGTTGCTTATCTGAAAGCGAGATTAGCAACAGAAATTCCTGTTGCATCAGAAGGAGGCGCATATCTTACTGTAAGAGATGGAGACAAGGAACAGATTTCATTTATTGCAAGAGAATTATCCCAAATGGGCTTCAAACTGTTCGCAACACCAGGGACAGCAGATTCGATAAGGAACTCTGGAGTAGAGGTGACTACGGTCTATAGAATAGCAGATAGGAAGCATCCTGATGCGTTGGATTTGATGCGAAAAGGAGAGGTTTCATTCATTGTAAACGTACCAACTATTTCCGGAGGCGCTGTAAGAGACGGAAACATGATGAGGAGACTTGCAGTTGAAATGAATATTCCATTCGTTACAACAATGTCAGGTGCAACAATGGAAGTAGCAGCTATCAGAGCAAACAAAGAAGTTGACTTGCAACCTATGAGATTGAAAGTTAACTATTGATTAACAAGAATCGTAAGCTTCTATGATATACTCGGTGAGTGGGCTCGTCCAAGCTAATTCACTAATTCCATCACGTCCTTCAGACGCATAAATTCTGACTATATCTTGGACTCTTACGTTGCCCTGGCTCGACCTAGCGACAATAGTCTTTGGCTTGAGTGCCTTTCCAGTGCCGTGAGGATCGTAAATAGTGTCAAGTGCATCCGCAAGGAACCAATCCGGCTTGTCCTTTTCATCGCCTTCGAAAGTTTTCTTAGCCCTCTTTGCACCTCCAAACAGTCCTCCTGCTGCCTTTTTGGGTTTGTCCTTCTTTGCTGGAGCCTCTTTCTTTGGAGTTGATTTTGTTGTAGGTTTGGAGGTATCTTTCTTGGCTACTTGTTCACCCTTCATTTCAGACTCTAATTCAGCTCTCACTTCTTTTTCTATCTGTTTGCGAAGTGCAGCTTCATCAACGCCACCGCCTTCCTTTTTCATATTCTCAATTACGGTTAGATAGTGTGATGCAACCTGAATAAGTGCAGTTTCCATGCTTGCTTCTAACTGCATCGATACTACGTCTCCTGAAGAATCTCTCCATTTTCTCCACTGTAGCATAGTGTTTGCATGAATGTCAGATCCACACTTAGGGCAAAATGAACGCTTAGGAGGTTTGAGGACGGGAATCGATCTCATCGCTTCTGGATCAATCCCTTCATGTTCCCCACTTGATACGTCATGAATGTGAGTACTCGCATCCATACCTAATTTCATGGCTTCTCTGAACAATCCTTCTTTGAGGTCTAATGTTCCCTGTTGAACAAGAAGCCATCCATCAGTTCCTCTGTTAGCAGCTCTAACAGCGGCCGCAGAAGCTTCAGATTCTCCAAATTTGTAATCGGTGAATACGTTGCTTTGCGGAGCTTCAACATCGTCTTCACTTACTCCTCCAGTATCATCATCATCTGCTGGTGCCGCGATTCCTAACAATATGGGATTTGCGCCGTCTTCGACTTTTGCAATCATATCGAATTTTTCCGCCATAGACAAGTCTTCTCTGCTTCTAATAACGTCCTTTAATTGGTTCAAATCGTGACCAGTAGCAGTGATTGGTCCTCTAACCGTCAGGTCATTTCCGCACGAAAGACAGAACTTAGTTGCGGGCTCGACAGCAGACTCACAACTAGGACAATAAACTCCGCCCATGTAAGGGCTGTTAGAGTATTTACCTTTCAATCGCACGGTTATGATATGAGTTTGTGACACATTTTTTCAGATGAATCTATGTCAACAAATACAATACTTTTTCTCGGTCTAATTCAGAAATAATCGGTGCAATCTTAGGACCTTTTTCTTTACCTAATATCGCCATGTATAATGTTCTATAGCAGTCACGAGCATTTATTGAATCATCGCTAATAACGCTCTTTATAGCAGAAATTATTCCGTTCTCTGTCCATTCACAAGATGAAAATGAGTGATTTAGTGATTTTACGATTTGCGTGTCTAAACCTTCAGTAGGATTTTCTGAAATTTGAATTTTTAATTCGTCTGGAAAATGTGGACCATTTATCCAGTTTCTCATGCGAGTCAATTTACTGATTTGGTCCGACCCAATAATCTGTATTATTTCATCATCATTCTTCACTTGAGCAAGGAGTGCAAGGTGTCTAAATGTAGTACCTGTCGAGGTTTGTGAGGATATTTTAGACAGACGCAATGCACCTTCTGCGTCTTCTATCGCTACTTTTTGTCTTCTGGATAAGTTTTCCTCAGATAATTCAGATTGTAAGTCTCTCGATAATTGACGTTCATACTCATCTGCAAGCTCTACCAGAGACATTCCAGCATCAAATGAAATTGCCTTCTTCGGTTTAGTTGATGAGATTAGGTATCGAAGAATTTCGGGAGGCACTAAATCCAATGCTTCCAAAGGTCCAATTGTATTACCTGTGGAGGAAGACATTGCGCCCTGGCCTTTTAGCGAGATCCATTCGTAAACAAGCGGTTCAACAGGTACATCTCCAAATAAAGCAGAGATCTCTTTTCCAGTATCATAGGAGCCCCCTGACGCTCCGTGGTCCTTTCCAAATGGTTCGCAAGTGATTCCTATCCACCCCCAACGCGCAGGCCAGTCCACGCGCCACGGTAATTTTCCATCCGCTTTGTTTAGGTCAGATTTTCCTGGAACACCATCTTGCTCCCAATGTACATATGGCCATTCAAAACCGGTCACTGTGACTCCATCTAAACTTCCATTGTGACCATATGGGTTGTATGGGAACCAATTTTGAGAAAGTTCTCTCCCACTTACTCGCTCGATGATCTCCCTAATGTCATCAGCACGTTCACAAGCAATTCTTGCTCTCTCAGCAAATTCGCCGTTTTTGTAAGACTCGTAATTATCGATTATACGAGGTTTAACGTCAATTTGTTCCAATGCTTGTAGGAATGGTTCTAAAAAATGCTGTGCATAAGTACGACCGGTACTAGTGGGATTTCCGTTTTCATCTGGGGCAGGAATAGTTGCTAGAGGACATCCAATATACTCTTCATATTCATCAGATAGGAATGGATAGACTTTTCTCAGTGGGTCTGCGGAGTCAACGATAAAGACAAACTCCGCATCCATTCCTGCATTTATGACGGCTTTTGTAACCATATCTCCTGTGAGAATTTCTCTCAGGTGTCCGATGTGAAATTCCCCACTTGGAGTTATTCCTGAAGCAATAATGTGCTTATCACCTCGCTCAGCGAGTCTTTGCGCTGCAAAGTCAGCCCAGTGCATGTAATCACCTAAACTACTGCCGCCCTAATGATTCCTCTAAGAGGGACACCATCGACTTCGTTTCTGCCTGTTTTGTTAACCAAAACCATGCACAATACAACCTCCGCACCGGCTTCCCTCATCGATTCAATAGTTCTGGACATGGTTTTACCAGAGGAGAAAACATCATCGACAATTGCTATTTTCTTTCCTGCGACTTGTCCATATTTGTTGGACAGTGAGCCTTGACCAGGCTCTCCATCTACGTTTCTGTGGATTGCAACCTCGCATTCCAGATCACTTGCAACGCAGTTTGCAAAAAGCACTCCGTTTATTGAAATTCCAACGATAGTATCAATGTCATTACCACATTCTTCGTAGGCGACATCGGCCATAATAGAACCAATTGCCGCAATTCTTTGTGGTCTAACTCCAATAGTCCTCCAACCAATTCGGATATCTTCAGGTTTTTCTGAAGAATCATTTCCTGCAAGTAGCCACGAAATAGTGTCTTGAGATAGAGATAGTTCATCTGCTATCTGTTGGGAATTCAATCCTTTTTTCCTCAAACCGCTTGCTAAACTTCTTAGTTCTTCAATACTGGTCCCACTGTCCATGAGATTATGCTGTAATCAATATGAAATGAATGCATCGTTTTTCAGAGAGTAATTTGTGGCAAACCTCAAATGTATGCGCCTGAGCCATCGGACTGATGTCAGAATTCGAATACGAGTCTCTTCTTGATAGAGCACGGGCAAATATCCCAGAAGAAATTTCTAATCGTGCAAGATGGACTCTTCCTGAACCGCAAATTCTCATCGAGGGTTCAAACACTATTTTGCGAAATTTTACAGAAGTCGTTAATCACATGGAAAGAGATGAGAATCACGTTTACCAGTTCATGCTCAATGAACTCGGTACTGCTGGTTCAAGAGATGGACCTAGAGCTCGCTTCAAAGGGAGGATTGCTCCAAAAAGAATCAAGAAAACCATTGTCAATTATGTAAACACATACATCAAATGTGGTCAATGTAATGCACCTGATACTCACTTCATCAAACAGGAAAGAACCACTCTATTGAAGTGTCAAGCTTGTGGTGCAACAAGACCGGTCAAACTTTGATATCGAGAAGATATTGTGAAGGGACCTCCCCGTTTTGTAAATAATTTGCAATCGATTCGATAGACTCCTCTGAAATCTTGAACCAAATGCCTTCAGGATAAACAACACAAGTCGGGCCATTCTCGCAATAATTTAGACATCCAGATTTTTGAACACGGATGTCATTAATTCCCATTTCTCTTGTTCTTCCCTTCAATTTCTTCAGAAGCTCGAGTGAACCTTTCTCAGAGCAACACCCTCGTGGAGAATTAGGCTGTCTTTCATGGCCACAAATGAAGGCATGTTTCCTGTATCCAACATCTTTAGTCATTCAGTACACCTTGTCGATTGAATCTGCAAGAGTTGTATCTCGCTCAGTTATTCCACCAACGTCATGACTCCAGGTTTTTACGACTACAGAGCCCCATGAAAGAGTAAATTCAGCATGATGGTCCTGTTCCTCACAAATGTTTCCAGCCTTGTTCACAAAGTCAAGTGCTGTAATGAAGTTGTCAAATTTGAATTCCTTCCGCAGATATTCCTGATTTACGTTTTCCCAAGACATAATCATCCCCACAAATGTGAATCATCGTTACCTTTGCTCTTCTTCTCTACCTTTTCGTGAAGGTTAGAGCGTCTTTTGTGGTCGTCTCTCTCAAACTCAAGCAGTTCTTTATCATCAATGTAGGCAGGTCTTGTATGAGCTACAAGAACCACTTTTACGATTACATCTCTTGCAAGAAATATTTGCTTACCTTCCTCAGTCAGAATTTCTATAGAGGTTTTTCCGGAGGATAAAAGCCTGCCTCGAATCCAAGTTTCATCATCATCTCTGAGCGCTCTTGCATCTATCTGAATCTCGACAAAATCATCCTTTCTCAATCCGTGACGCCTTTCAAGGAGGTCACCAGTATGGATACTTTCCATCTCGTCTAAATCAGGGGAACCCAATTCTTTCCACATGCCTTCTGCCCATTCTGGTAGGTCTGCCATGGATGGGGGTCAGTAGTACTCCTTCTAAGGTCTGACGCTTACAAAAACAACCTACGATTTCAAGAATGTGATGCTACCCCCTGTGAATGGGGCATCGTTGTGAAGGTGATATGGCGAGAGTTATCTACCGTATTAACCGAAGACGAAGTTCTCGACAAAGGATTCAGCCGCGGGAAGAAATCCGCAGACAAGGTAGATGACCCAGTAAAAGTTTTCAGGGTTAGAAAACAACTTAATCGAATGGTTCAGACCTCTTCTGACGTTATATCTCAATATTTAGAAGAGACTGAAAAATCTTGGCCAAGTTTGGATAGAATGCCAACTTTCGATACAGCAATGGTGGATGCTTGTGTTGGTTGTGATGATTACCGCCACCATCTTTCGATGCTTGGTTGGGGTGCCAAACAGATTAGAAAGATAGGCAAACAAAACGTCGCTAAAATCACCAAGAGTGGTCGAATTGAAGTTATGCATACAGCAAGAAAAGAGGCTTATGGTCGTATTTCAAGCATAATGGGCCGAGTCGGACCCTCATTGGAATGGCTAAACAACAGTCGCCACGTGTTGAGAAAATTACCTGAAATTGACCAAGCAAATCCTACGATTGTTGTTTGTGGAGCTCCAAATGTTGGGAAAAGTGCATTCATTTCATCACTTTCAAGTGGCAAAATGGAGGTAAATCATTACCCATTTACGACAAAACAATTGCATGTAGGGCATTTTGAACATCGCAGATTGAAACATCAGATGGTAGATACTCCTGGTTTATTGGACAGGCCTATGGATAACAGGAATGCGATCGAATTACAGGCGATTGCAGCAATTCGTCACATAGGGAGTCTCTGCATATTTTTGATGGACATAACTGAAGATTGTGGTACATCACTTGAAGAACAACATAATCTGTTGGAGGAAGTCAAAGAATTACTTCCTGATATTGATATTATGGTTGTTGTATCTAAAGCTGATTTGATGGAGCCAAAACCGGCAAACTGGGATGATGTAAAACAATCTGAGAAAGGTTGGGACGGGGAAGGAGAACCATACATTCCAATTTTGTTGGACGAAGAGGGTTGTGTGACCATTTCTTCAATTGAAGATGTTGGAGTCACAGCATTAAGACTTGAAATTGTCCGCAGGTGTAAAGAAAATATGTCTACAGATCCTCTTCTCTTACCTGAGGGTTGGCATCGAAGAGATTAGTTGATGCTGAATAGCCTCAATACGATTGGAATTACGAAAGCTATGAAAAATACGCCGAACATTATTCTCATCATTTTGTCATTCCTTTCCTGTTTTTCCAAATCTGCAATACACTCTTGATTATTACAAATTCTAGGGTCGGATTTGATGTGAATGTCTATTCCACACATCCTGCAGTGCTTGTGAGCGGGAAGATTTGGTGTGATTTTCGCTTTGGTTTTGTTAAATTGTTTCCCAATTTTTTCTTTTATTGCCTTTGCATCAACCATGTTATCACTCACTTTTCACTAATGTCCCTACGAATTCTTTACCTTCGATTGCATCCTCTAAATTCTGAATATCCCTTCCATCCAAGACTGCGATTCTTATTCCCGATTGATTTGCCCATTTCACTGCTACAGGGTCGACTGCTGCGGATTGGCCCGGTTTTAGCGGTTCATGGCCTGTAATTTTCAACAATTCATCGTGAGTTAACTCTTCAATTGGTTTTGCTGCAGGATTTTTCTTAGGATCGCTATCATAAACGTGGGATACATTAGTAGCGATAACGCAGTATGATGCTCCAGAATCTCTCGCTAAGGCTACTGCAACTGCATCGGTAGTGTGTCCCGGAGTTGTGCCTCCCATTACGACTATATTGTGCGAGTCAAACATCTCAGCAGCGTCTCCAGTGGTTTCGGGTATTGCCTCCGCAACATTACAACCTATGTCAAGAAGCATTTGCTGAATTATAGTTGCGTTCAGTCTTGTGGCCGCAATGCCTACCATATCTAATTTGTAAGGATCTGAAAGGTTTGTTTTTGCAATTTCAATACCCTCTCTTGCTGGAAGCCCGCCTCCAATTACGAAACCTAATTTCCTGTCATTACCTTCCATCAAAACCGACATTTGCCTCAATTGGCCAAACCACTGCACCCTTTTTTCGGCCTCTTCCGGTCTGAGAAGAGAACCTCCAAGAGCAATGATGTGCGTCGTCATTGACAATCCCAATAGTTCACCATTCATGATGCTTCCTTTTCAGAAGCCTTCAAAGTCCTCGCCTAAGCCCTACAGTATAGGGGGGCCTTGTATGAGTGAAGAAGCGGAAGAGGCAACCCGACGATTGAAACTGAAACTAGCATTGGAAGACCTAAGAGAAATGAAGGGCTCTGGAACCGAACTAGTTACGGTCATCATTCCACCAGATAGACAAGTATCGGACGCAAGACAGATGCTTCAAAATGAACATGGTCAAGCCGCTAACATAAAGTCAAAGTCAACAAAGAAAAATGTTCAGGCTGCGATTGAATCAGCAATATCTGCCCTTTCCAAATACCGAGATGCAGGAGAAAGGGGAATTGCGCTCTTTACTGGAGCAATTATTGTTGGGAATAACAAAACAAGACACACCACAGTAGTGATTGAGGACCCTCCTAAGCCTCTAATTTCATTCAGATACCGATGTGATTCAAGATTCGAATTAACTCAATTAGAGGACATGCTGATAGACAAAAAATCGTATGGCCTTTTCGTAATAGATAGGTCTGAGGCAGCATACGGTATAGCGAGCGGAAAAAGGATTCACGTACAGGAACATCTGGTTTCAAACATTATGGGTAAACACAGACAAGGTGGTCAATCTGCTCAGAGATTCGAGAGATTGATCGAAGAGGCAGCGCACAATTTCTTCAAGAGGGCTACAGAACATGCCTGTTCATATTGGCTACCTGAACTTGAGAACATCCAAGCGATAATTATCGGTGGCCCAGGTGCTACAAAGGATTTCGTTGTAAAGAATGAGTATTTCCATCATGAAGTCACAAAAAAGATTGCAGGGACCACATTTGATGTAGGATATTCAAATGAAAGTGGCGTAAGAGAGTTGGTGGACAACGCAGGGTCTTTGATGGGCGAGATTGAACTCGACGCAGAGAGGCAATCAGTTACAGAATTCCTTGAAGAACTGGTAAAAACCAACCCTAAGGCAACTTATGGTGAAATGATGATTAGGCAAGCACTCGACCAGGGTGCGGTTTCAAAATTGCTGATAAGTGAAGGATTGAAAAAGAATGTTGTAGAAATCTTATGTCAATCTTGTTCGAACGAATGGTCTGCAAGTGTCGGCAGAATGGAAGAACTTCCTGCATGCCCGCAATGTAAGTCCGATGGAGATTCGCTGAAAGAAAAATCTTCGATATCTCTCATTGACGAGTTATCAATGATGGCCGCGAAGGGTCGTGCAGAAGTGAAATTCATTTCAGTCGATTCTGAAGAAGGTGCTCAATTGAAATCTGGGTTTGGTGGTTTAGCCGCCGTACTTCGATATCCAATTATGTGAGGTGGTAGTTTGAAATTACTGAAACAGATTGTAGAGCAATCAATTGAGTTGGCAATTGCTGACTTAGGTGTATCTGATAACTGGAAATCTGCATTAGGCCCGAGCAGAGAAAAGGAACAAGCAGACATCACACTTCCATGCTTTGTTATTGCAAAAGAACTGAAGCGCAATCCTGTCGAAATAGCTCAAGAATTAGCGGCTAAAATCTCAGGGAAGTTTGAGGTTTCTTCAGTTGGTGGTTATTTGAATTTTAAAGCCGACCCAGAATGGTTGGTTGATTTAGTATTAAGTCATGAAAATAAACAAAATGGCCAAAAAATACTGATTGAACATACAAGTGCTAATCCAAATGGTCCATTTCACGTCGGAAGAGCGAGAAATGCAATACTAGGTGACACTCTAGTTCGTTTGCATAGATTATATGGTAATGATGTAAGAGCAGAATATTATGTTGATGATATGGGTAAACAAGTCGCAGTATTGGCATGGGCACTTGAAAACCTATCAAAAGAACAGGTAGAAGAGGTTCTATCAGATAGAGATGGAGTTAATCAGAGATGGTCAGGAAAGCCAGACCATGAAACAGTAAGGTGGTACCAGGCAGCACAAGCTCTGAGATCTGAAACTAATCCAGAGATTGAGTCCGCAATCTCAAAGTTAGTTCATGATTCTGAAAATGGAGATGATTCGGTTCTGAAATCATTTGAAGAAGCATATCAACCAGTTCTCGACGGGATGTTAGAAACATTAGGAAGATTAGGTATTTCATTTGACACCTTTACCAAAGAGTCAAAATTTGTTGTAGATGGTTCTGTCTCCAAGGTAATGGACGAGTTGGCAGAATTGGAAATCAATGGTGTTGCGGATAATGGTGCGAACTACCTTGATTTAGGGCAAAGAGGTCTAAAAGGTAAAACAGAATTCTTCTATAGAAGGGGAGATGGGTCTTCACTTTATGCTACAAGAGATATTGCTTATCACATTTGGAAATGGTCTCAAAGTGATAATTTGGTAAACGTTCTTGGAGAAGATCACAAGTTACAGGCTAAACAGGTTGGTTTGACTTTGACAGAACTCGGATATGGCGTGCCAGATGTATTATTCTACGCTTTCATCAAATTACCAGAGGGCAAAATGAGTACGAGGAAAGGGAATGTTGTATTCATGGATGATCTACTAGAAGAAGCGCAATTCCACGCTGCAGAGGTTGTTAGAGAATTAAGAGATGATTTGTCGGATGAAAAAATCAACCAGATTGCCGAGGCTGTGGGCGTTTCAGCAGTTCGATTTAACATCACAAAAGTCAGTCCAGATAAAGGATTTACATTCCGTTGGGATGAAGCACTTTCTTTTGAAGGAGGAAGTGCTCCTTTCGTGATGTATTCGCATACAAGAGCGTGTTCAATCGCTAAGAAAATTGGCAAATCAGCAGATTTTACCTCTAGGGATTCAATTCCGGAATCTGTATATGAACTATCAAGAACAATGGCTGTTTTTGGTGATAAGTTAGAACAATCTGTAACCGAAAACAAACCTCACATTTTCACCCTGTACCTCTTAGAATTAGCGACTTCGTACAACGCTTTCTATCGTGATTGCCACATAATTTCATCAGACGGTTTGAATGAATTTTATTATGCGATAAGTGAAAAAGCGAGACTATTGATGAAGTCAGGTATGGAAGGAGTGGGTGTCATTCCTCTGGAAGAGATGTGAAAGGGTCTTCAGGTATCCTTCCTGCAGCCTCTATCTCTGCTCCGATATTATTCAATTCAGTAAATGCTTCTTCGATGGATTCAGTCTGCTTCAAGAATCTTGTAGGTGGCCACCCTAAGTCAATTTTACCCGGTTCGTGAGTAGACTCTTCAATCCATGCCTCGCAGGATTTTCCTGAACATAGTGCAGACATGCTATCCAGGTCAACCCAGAACGTCCTCCGCTTGCACACTGGGCAATCCCTGCAGTGCATCGTCGCCAAGACCGTCATCGCTTCTTCTCCGACGACATCTATTTCCCAAATTACAATGTCAGACCTCTGTAATTTCATCAAATGGGATTTTTTGGTAAATTCTCTCAAAACTTTCCAAGCGGTTTCTTCTGACGAAAACATACCCAGACCAATTGTGCTACCTTCTTCCTCGGTAACCGACGGAACGAATACCCTTTGTGTGTCCGTCATAGTAATCCGGCTGTGGTTTTAGTCCTTCAACCCCTCGTCCAAACATGCTCTACAATCGCTAATCCACCATCTCTGGGTAAAGGTGCATTTGGTTTTTCTACTCGGATTTTGATTTCCCTAACCAATAAATTTGTAGCAATTTCATTGCAAATATTGCTACACAGCGTTTCCATTAAGTTAACTGGAGGAGAATTTACGACTACACTATGAACCGCATTTTGCAAATCAGCGTAATTCAATGTATTGTCAATAATATCTTTGATGTCATCATTTTCAAGTTCGGCCCAAATTGAAAAAACAAACGGCTGTGCTTCTGATTTTTCGAAATCATAAGCTCCATGGGCTGCAATGACTTCATATTTTTCTAGGCCAACAATTGTGACCATATTCAAACCTCTTCTCTTTCGTGGACCCAAATCAAATGGTATCCAAATTGGGTTTTGACTGGCCCAGTGACCGTTCTTAGGTCCGTATTCCAGACTGCTTCTTCAAATTCTCTAACCATCTGACCTTTTCTAAAC
>JAYPOA010000004.1:34765-51380 GCA_038130705.1 Methanobacteriota archaeon
TTTTGGCTTGAAGGGCAATCAGATTTTTTTCGTGCAACTTTTTGGAAGTCTTTGAGTTTCTTGATATTAGTAGCCAGTTGCGTAGCTTCTCCTTTACTCTTAACAAGAATATGGCTTGCATGTGCGCTGGGGTTCACCATAACAGTCGCCTCAGGCATCGTTGGACCATGCTAAGTATTTGACATAATTGCCATAAATTGTGACGGAGATTCCAAGACTTTCTTCATTGAACCTTTCCATTGTATCAAGATAGGTGTGATATTCCCATGAACCGCTACCATAGCATACTGCTGCCCTGCCGTTGCTGTTACTGTTTAAGTTGTAAACAAACGGGCAGTGGTCGGAATTGCAAGGCATTCCATCAGGGTCGCCCTTTTTGCCATCATATAGTCCGAGATTAATCTTGTATTTTGAAGCCATTTCTGGATTTGCCTGTTTGTATTCTTTAGTTAGGTTTGAGATGTGCTCGTAATCAACTGGGTGGTTTGTGAAAAGGGTTACTGAATTCGAACGGGTTTGGTCTATGTCTACATGGTTCATGTCAAGATTCACATAAAGACGGAGGTTTTCAGACAACTCTTCGTTCATTTCCTCTACGTATGCATTAGAACCCCACAATCCTTCTTCTTCGCCACCCCAGGTGCAGAATCTTACAGTTCTTTCAGGTTCACCCTGTTCCTTGATTAGATCAGAGAACATCGTTGCCATTTCAAGAACAGAAGCAGTCCCTGATGTGTCATCCACCGCTCCAGCTCCATGGTAAACTGTATCGTGGTGACCTCCAACAATTATGACTTCTGGAGATTTACCGTAGTAGGTTCCACATGGAACCCTAATTGTAAGTTCTTGGTCGTTAGTTACATCCATGACCATCTCGATTCTATTATCATCAGAGCCATTTATCATAACCGACTCGAGAATTTCTCCCGCATCTTTACTCATTGCAATGAATGCCATTTGTGAAGGAATACTCCCGCCATTAGCTTCTCTCATAGCTTCAATGCTTGTTCCTTTGAAAATAGGAACGCAATCGTTACCTTCGATTTTACCACAATTGTAGTCTTTATTTACCCTGATAATAGACGCAAGTCCATTTTCTATAGCACGAGTCATTATTCCAGTATTTCCTGAAATTGAGCCACCGCCTACGACATATCCGATTTTACCTTCTGCCGAAGCCCAAAGTGCGTCATCTGTTCCATCTCCTAAATGGACTACCTCCATGTTATCGGCAAACGTAAATGATGACCTACCACTGAAACCTTGAATGACGTAATCACTCCTGTGAATGAAGGTTGAAATTTGTGCGTCATCTGCGGGACTGCATGGTACAATTCCAAGGTTTCCAATCGTTCCCGCCTCACAAACTCGAAGGCTTGGCTCGCTATTGATGCTGTGCATCGGCACTTCGTATGTGTGCAGAGTTGCTTGGTACCCCAATTCCTCAAACAGATCCGCAATATATTCGGCAGCAGCCTGCTCCTCAGCAGAACCACTCATTCGACCTTCCCATACTGGGTGCCCTAAGTCTACCAAATCCTGAGCGTATCCTCTAACTCTGTCTTGATTAAATTCAACTGAGGCACCGTATTCTACTGGTTCCTCTTCCAAAAATATGTAAAGTAAAGTCGAGGAAAGGAAGATAAGAGAAAGCGTTACTGCTAAGATGACTTTGTTCTGAAGAAATGAAAGATTACCTCTTCCAATTCCCGCATCTTTCCAATTTTCAACAACCTCTGCAGACAAAATTTCTTCATCAGCCATCAGATTTCATCTCCTGTCCACCGCTTGGTAAGTTGGTTGTCTATACCGAGGTGGTCAAGTACTCGTGATACTACAAAGTCAATTAAATCATCCATTGTTTGTGGATGATTGTAAAATCCTGGAGATGCTGGAATTACGATGGTTCCCCAGTTGGACAATTTTGCCATATTCTCAAGATGAACAGTTGCATAGGGAGCTTCACGTGGAACGATAATCAGCTTACGTCGCTCTTTCATAGCGACAATTGCTGACCTTGTTGCAAGATTATCTCCAATCCCTGCTGCTAATTTTCCTAATGTGGAACCGCTACATGGGCAGATCACAACTGAGTCTATTGAAGCAGACCCTGATGCTGATTTTGCCCCTACGTTGTCATTGTTTTCGAGAATTGCTCCAGACTCCTCAGCAAGTTGCTCCGGCGTCATTCCGTTGCACTCGTGTGCGAGAGTAAGTTTTCCTGATTCCGTAATTACGAGACGTGCCCTTTCTCCAAGGATGTGTGCTAATCGGACTCCATAGATGGCACCCGATGCACCTGAAATAGCCAATACGACTTCGCCCATCATTATCCGCTGAATGATTACATGTATCAAGTTATGTTCAATGCTTTGTGTATAACTTCTTCCAGAACAGATACTGCTTCTGCAAAATCCTTTGTCTCTATAGACCATCCTACTCTAAGCCATTCGGATAGTCCAGAATCAAACATACATCCTGGAACTGCGAGTAGGTCCAAATCCTTTCCAATGGTGTCGATCATGTTGAGAGTGTCTACTCCTTGAATTCTAAATGCACCAAACACCCCGTGTTTAGGAGGTGTCCAATTTATTCCCAATCTCTCAAGTGCTTCTTGTAAAACGGGGATATTTCTTTTCCTGTACTCTTCGATTAGTTCTACAGGTTCGTGTAATCTAGATCTTACTTTTTCTGCAATACGTATGGTTGGTGACGCCATCATGCCTTCCAAATTGTGAAATGCATTGTTAACATATTGGATTATATCTTCACTGGCTAATATCCAGCCATAGCGAATTACTCCCAAACCGTGAACTTTAGTTAACGATGATATGGATACGCAATGACTTCCATCTTTGAAGAATGGTTTCCAATCACTATCAGAAGCAGAATAAACCTCATCACTGATTATTCTAACATCCATCTCTTTGCACTTATCTACTAGCCACTTTCGGTCTTCTACGGTGTATGTGCAACCTACAGGATTTAGCTGGGGCGATATCATCAGTAAATCGACCTCTGCAAGAATCACTTCCCAATTGTCCCTATCAATTGTCCATATTTCTGAAGTTGGTAATCTTTTTACCTCAATTGTATCTAATCCGAGAATTCTCGCAGTTTGAGATACGGGGCCATAAGATGGCATTTCCACAGCAACTTTACCGCCTCGTGAAGCCGCAGCAATCGCGAGGCTAATCGCCTGTGTTGCCCCCATTGCCAAGTGTACATTTTCAACAGGAACATCATACATTTCTGCGACCAAACTTCTTTCATCAAAGCCTGGTTTTCTGTGGTCTCTCCATACCTCTTCCACTCCATCCAATTCCCATGGAAATTGTAAACCCGAGAATGAAAGGTTATGTTTCCTCTGTTCACGCAACCTTGGAATGTACCATTGTAGATATGCCACTGGAGGTAAATCCTCACCTTTGGCAGGACCTCCTGCAGTTGGATAATATTCAGTCATCTTTTCCTCACCTTTGTTGTGATAATTCTCTTTTCAGTATTCCAAAATTATCAAATAAGGCCTCTAAAATTTCATTTCTGCTGCAATTGAAGCCAAGATTGTCTAATGATGTCGTTGTGTCTTTGCCTAAACCACAGCCACTTACCATTTCTACTCTCCCTTCGGGAGTTTTGTAATTGATAGTCAAACCGTGTCTACTTGTCCATCGTAAAAAAGACAATCCAATTGAACAGATTTTATTGTTACCAATCCAGACTCCTTGCATTCTTTCATCTCTATTTGCAATTATCTCAAGATCTGATAAAGATGCTATAATCCACTCTTCTAGAATGTTAATTATCGACTTAACGTTACTCTCATTTTCGAGGTCCCACTTAAAGATTGGATAGATTACAATCTGTCCTGGTCCGTGCCAAGTCAATCCCCCTCCTCTGTCAACAAAAGAAGAGTTGTAATTTGGAGGTGGTCTTATTCCGTCATTTTTTGCTCGTGGGCCAATAGTTACAATCTCCGGATGTTCGCAAATTAGCAAGGTATCTTCAATTTCGTTTTCAATCCTCTTTTGCTGTAAATCTTTCATCACTAATTCCGCATCACTGTGGTCGATAACGCCCAAATCTTGGGTTATTACCTTTCTCAACTCAATCCCTCAGAATCTGCCACTGCTACCAAATCCGCCTTCTCCCCTTTCGGTTTTTGACAGATCTTCTAAACTAACTTCTTTGAATGTTGTTTGGGGAACAGGTGCAATCAATAATTGCGCAACTCTTTCTCCCTTCTCCAATGTAATAGAATCTCCTTCGCCAATCCAAGTTGCTAGAACCATCAATTCACCTCTATAATCAGAGTCTATTGTTCCAACTCCATTTGGCATTATCATTCCCTTGGCGCCTAAAGATGAGCGAGAACGGATTTGTCCTTCCCAACCATCAGGAATTGCAACCGTCAAACCAGTCCTAATTTTAGTCGACTTTCCTTTGCTGACTGTGGTTTTCTCTAACGCCCTAAGGTCCCAACCTGCAGCCGATTTTGTTCCTTGCGTCGGCGCTTCCGCTGATGGTTCTAACTTGGCGAACAAAACCTCCACTTGTTGTCTCATCATATTGCCCCAAAACGACTAATCACTCAATATCTTTGGTTGTTTTCTTAATTTATTTGCAATTGTAATTTTACTGCAAAATTGAAAATCTATTGACACTAAACAAAAAATCTCGGGCCTTAAAACTAGCCCTGAAATAGGCCAAATCTAGGCGTACCTATCAATCAACATTATAGGCTACTTTCAACGGCCAACAAAATCCACCGAAGCGGAATTATGGGAGGTAAACAAGATGCAACCACAATCACCTAATAAAGACGGATTTGAACTTGACCTTTCATCAGAATTTATTGAGCCTATGCTCAAAGAATCTTTGGACAGATTTGTTTTGTTTCCTATTGTTCACAGTGAGATATGGGACATGTACAAGAAACACGCGGCATCTTTCTGGACCGCTGAAGAAATCGATCTTGCTGAGGACGCAAAGGATTGGGAATCACTATCCAGTGATGAACAACATTTCCTGAAGCACGTTCTAGCATTCTTCGCAGCAAGTGACGGCATCGTCAACGAGAATCTTGTAGTAAATTTTGCAAATGAAGTCCAGTGGCCAGAAGCAAGAACCTTCTATGGATTCCAGATAATGATGGAGAACATTCACGCTGAAACATACTCCTTATTGATAGACACTTACATCAAAGATCCAAATGAAAAAGACCACTTGTTCAAAGCCTTAGAAACAGTTCCGTCTGTGGAAAAGAAGGGAACATGGGCTCTGCGCTGGCTTGATAGAAAGAGAGCGTCTTTCGCTGAGAGATTGGTTGCGTTTGCTGCCGTTGAGGGAATTTTCTTTTCAGGTTCTTTCTGTGCAATCTTCTGGCTAAAGAAGAGGGGATTGATGCCAGGACTAACATTCTCCAATGAATTGATTAGTCGTGATGAAGGACTACACTGTGACTTTGCGTGCCTACTACATTCAAAACTCATCCGCGGTGCAGGTGAAATGAAGATTCACCAAATAGTTTCAGAAGCAGTTGAGATTGAAATTGAATTCGTCACGAGTGCTTTACCAGTATCCCTAATCGGTATGAATGCAGACCTGATGAAACAATACATAAGATTCGTAGCAGACAGGCTACTAATTTCCTTGGGTGCTACAAAATTGTACAATGTTGATAATCCATTCCCTTGGATGGAAATGATTTCCATGCAGGGCAAGACTAACTTCTTTGAGAAGAGAGTTGGAGAATATCAGAAGGCTGGCGTGATGAGCTCATCTACCCTTGGAGCGGTACAACAGCGCTTTTCTATGGAGGAAGACTTCTAAACCGTCCGCGTCCAAGTGGGAGTACTTGGCGGTTGGTTACAATAACATGGGATGATAATATGGGTTTGCAAGTAGTAAAGAGAAACGGCGAAAAAGAAGATGTTAGGTTTGATGCAATTCAGGAAAAATTGACAAAACTATCAGAAGGACTTAACCCAAAGTGGATAGATCCTGGAACCGTTACTAAACTAGTAATCGAAGGCCTATACGATGGAGTTACAACTGCTGAACTTGATGAATTGAGTGCTGAGACCGCCGCATCTCTTGCATCTCAACACCCAGACTATTCCAAATTAGCAGCGAGAATTTGTGTTGACAACTTGCACCGCTCAACCAAAGGAGTATTCAGTGAAGTTATCGCCGATTTGAGAAACTATGTCGACCCAGAATCTGGAAAACACGCACCACTAATTTCTCAAGAAGTGTATGACATTGTTATGGAGAACAAGGAACAACTCGATGCATACCTTGACTATCAGAGAGACCACAACTACGATTACTTCGGATACAAAACACTGGAGCGTTCATATTTGCTCCGATTAGATGGTAACGTAGCAGAAAGGCCACAACATATGTTGATGAGAGTATCTATCGGAATTCATCATAATGACATAGAGAAAGCTCTGAAGACTTACGATTTGATGAGCGAGGGATGGTTTACTCACGCAACTCCTACTCTATTCAACTCAGGAACTCCGAAACCGCAAATGTCTTCTTGTTTCTTACTCACAATGCAGGATGATTCCCTAGATGGAATTTATGACACACTGAAGCAGTGCGCACTAATTTCAAAATCAGCTGGCGGAATTGGTTTGTCAATTCATCAAATCAGGTCAAAAGGTTCCTACATCAAAGGAACAAACGGTTACTCAAACGGTCTTGTTCCTATGCTAAGGGTATTCAATGACACTGCAAGATACGTAGACCAGGGTGGTGGCAAGAGAAAAGGAAGCATAGCGATATATCTTGAACCATGGCACCCCGATATTTTCGAATTCCTTGACCTAAGAAAGAATCACGGAAAGGAAGAAATGCGCGCTAGAGACCTATTCTATGCACTATGGACTCCAGATTTATTCATGCAGCGAGTCGAAGACAATGCAGAATGGTCGCTATTCTGTCCAAATGAATGTCCTGACTTACATGATTCATACGGGAAAGAGTTTGAAGCACTCTACACAAAATATGAGGCAGAAGGTAGAGCAAGAAAGACGATCAAAGCACGCGAACTTTGGGATGCTGTAACACAATCACAGATTGAAACAGGAACTCCATACATGCTCTACAAAGATGCATGTAACATTAAGTCAAATCAGAAAAACCTCGGGACAATCAGGTCATCCAACCTTTGTACAGAAATTGTTGAATACACTGCACCCGATGAAGTAGCTGTCTGTAACCTTGCATCTATCGCCCTTCCAAAATTCGTAGACATGGAAAACGGTGAATTCGACCACGAAAAATTGTACGAAGTAACTTACCACGCTACTGGTAATCTAAACCGAGTAATAGACGTAAATTACTATCCAGTAAAGGAAGCAGAAAATTCCAACATGAGACACAGGCCAATTGGTTTGGGTGTTCAGGGATTAGCTGATACCTTTGCAATGTTGAAGATGCCATTTGATTCAGACCAGGCAAGAGTTCTCAACAGGGACATTTTTGAAACAATTTACTATGCTGCATGCTCCGCAAGCCTTGACTTGGCTAAGCAAGATGGTGCTTACTCAAGTTTCGCAGGTTCACCTGCAAGTCAGGGTCTGCTTCAACCAGACCTCTGGGGCGTTACAGAACACTCTGGAAGGTGGAACTGGGACAATCTCAAGGCTGAAATCATGGAACACGGAATGAGAAATTCATTGCTTGTAGCGCCAATGCCTACCGCTTCCACATCTCAGATTTTGGGCAATAACGAATGTTTCGAAGCGTTCACTTCAAATCTATACCTAAGAAGAGTATTATCTGGTGAATTCATCGTTTTGAACAAGCACCTTGTTCGTGACTTAATCGATAGAAACCTTTGGTCACTTGAGATCAAAGACCAGATTTTGTTGAACAAGGGAAGCGTGCAAAACATCGATGGAATTCCAGATGATATCAAGGCTCTGTACAAGACTACCTGGGAGATCTCTCAGAAAGTAATCATTCAGCTTGCGGCAGACAGGGGCGCATACATAGACCAAAGTCAATCATTGAACATACACATGATTGATGCAAATCCTGCAAAGGTAACTTCGATGCACTTCTACGGTTGGAGATTAGGTTTGAAGACAGGAATGTATTACTTGAGAACCAAGGCTGCAACAGACGCAATCCAGTTCACAGTTGAGCAGAAGGCTGCTGATGAAACAGTTAGCGGTCTTGCTAACAGAGCTGAAGACGTCAACAGCATGGATGCGATTGCATGTTCCCTTGATGCACCTGATGACTGTCTAATGTGCGGTTCATGATTTGTCTTCATGGGTAGCGTCTAAAATGACCCACGCAAAGCCCATACAAACCTCAATTGTATTCGCATGGGTATTGGGATATACCCTCTAAAATCAATTAATTCTGTTAATTCATAGTCAAACCTTGTGTAGACATTTTCGCTAAGATCAATTCCCAAAAAATTGAAAAAATAACTCAATGCTTGTGTTGGTATGAAGGGTGAGAAAAGTCCGCAGGTTTCTGCTATGCCGGTTCTCTTTGCAGGAATCATTTTGATTGGAGTAGTACTCCCTTCACTTGGGGTTGTCGCAATTATGATTTTTATTCCATATGTCGTTATTGTGCCTCGGATTCTAGAAAACAAGGGCATCATCAGTTCAGACTGGCGAAGAGGAGATAGTGACGGCACCAGTGGTGGCGGTAGCGGCGGTGGCTGAATGCTTTCCTCAAAACCAATCTTTAACAATGGATTTGAATTATGAATTCAGATAAACAACTTCATCCGCCTTCATGGGGTCTGCCACTAGACCCCCGTAAATGTTCACTGCAAATAATAGGGTTCGCAGTCCGTCCTATTCGTGCCTACCCTATCAAACTCTGGTGTTGCATAGGAGGGGGGCCCTCCCGAATAAATAATCAATGAATATCATTGAATATACCAATTTGAACAATCAAAACCCATTGACTCTTCTAGTAATTTCAGGTCTGCATTTATTGCTGGAGCCAATATCGCTCGTTGCTCTTCAGTTATGGTCTTGTTTGGTGTGGATTTTCCTGATAAAACAGGTAAATTATACACATCGAAATCCCGCGATTGTAATGACCTAACAATTGGGGCTGTGATGAAATTTGGCACGAGGCGAACAAAGAACCGAAAGACCCGCCCAATCGAACTAATAGGGCGCCTCTGTGCTGCTGTATTTGTTTTTTTGACTAAATCAAAATCAAAGTCATGAGAAGTCACGGAAAGATGTTTGCAAACTTCTTCTAAAACCTCTGAAGAATTATTGCGCATTCGATCAGCCTCAATCAACAATATCGAATCACGGTCAAAGTGTTCTAACCATCTTGCAATTGCTGCTCCATAAAAGGTGTCATCTGATAGACGAGAATCAGCCCAAGCCTCTTCGAAGTTAGACCAATCCGTCCCGTGCATCTTATCAGCCGCAGTATCAAGAATCATATTCCAATGGGAAAGAGTTCGACTAACGGGCTCTCGAAGACAAATGATAAGGCGCGCATCAGGCCAATTATTTGCTACACGAGAAGGAGCAATAGGGCAAGCCATTGCGTGAACCGAGCAATCAATTCGGAGCCCATCTCCATTGAAGCAATCTGCATATTTCTTCCAATCGGGCTCAGATAATTCTCGTCGGAAGGTTCCTCTGTGGCTAGCGACAATATTCGGCTCCTTAGGGTCAGAGACACATATCTCTGGGTGTTGCGTCAAAACTTCAGCCAACCAAGTAGTGCCACACTTAGGAGCGCCGAGCAAGAAAGCTCCTACAGGACAGACATCACTCATTAGAATCTTCACCTATCAATTCTCGATATATTCTCGAAATCTTTCTTCACTTTTTCAATCAAGCGATATGAATGGCGTGACCTAATGTGGCTAATACCGCTTCATGAGTCATTTCAGTCATGGTTGGGTGAGCGTGTATAGTTCCAGCGATGTCCTCGAGTAGAGCACCCATTTCAATCGCTAAGGTCCATTCTCCCACCAACTCACTTACGTGTGTGCCAACAGCTTGTACGCCAAGGATTCGGTGGTCGTCTTCTCTTGCAACGACTCTAACAAAACCTCCAGTCTTTTCAGCTTCCTGGGTCAAAGATCTACCATTTGCAGCAAGCGGGAATTTTCCGGTGATGACAGGATGTCCTGCTTCCTTTGCTTCTTCAGGTGACATCCCGACAGAGACGATTTCAGGTTCTGTAAAGACGATGGCTGGTACAGCAAGCGGACTGTAAATTCTATCCTTTCCAGCGATTATTTCAGCTACCATTTCACCTTGGAATGAAGCAACATGGGCTAGCATTTCTCCAAGGTCAGTTAAATCTCCAATTGCATAAACACCCTTCATGTTGGTTTGGCACTTCTCGTTAACCTTGACAAATCCTCTTTCGTTTAGGGCAACACCGGTAGTCGCTAATCCTTCACTCCTTGGTCTTCTTCCAACGGTTACGAGGATTCTATCTGCTTCAACAGATTGCATTTTTGACTCGTCATCAGCGTGATTTTTATCGATGAAGTTTAGTTTCAATTTTCCACTTTCGAGTTTTTCTGCACCTTTTGCGAAGACGCCAGTATTGACTTTGATTTTGTTCTTTTTCATGAATAATTCAAGAGGTCTTCGTAATTCCTTATCAAAAATTGGTAGTACACTATCCATCGCTTCAACAATTGTGACTTCTGCACCCAACATTCTGTGGACAATTCCTAATTCAAGTCCAATATATCCTCCGCCAACTACTACCAAGTGGTCCAATTTTTCGTCAATATCCAATGCTTCACGGCTTGATATTACACCATCGCCATACTTCATGAACGGTAATTCGATTGGAACGCTTCCATTTGCGAGAATAACATACTCAGCTTCTATTTGAGTATCGCCAACAACAGCAGTTTTAGCATCTTTGAATTCCGCCCAACCTGTAATTAGTTCTGCACCTGAGGACTTTAGCAAATGTTCTACACCTTTGTTAAGACGGTCAACAATGTTGTCCTTCCATCCCTTTAATCCAGCCATGTCAATTTCTGCTGGTCCTGGAATTGAAATTCCCATGTGACCTCCTTCCTTTGCATGTTGGGCGAGTTCGTGGAATTTGTGCGCTGCATGAATCATAGCTTTTGATGGAATGCATCCTCTGATCAAGCACGTTCCACCAGCTTTCTCTCCTTCGACAATAACAGTGTCCATCCCAAGTTGTGCTGACCTAATTGCAGCAACATATCCACCTGGGCCAGCACCAACGACCAGAACCTTACATTTTCTAACCTTCATATCTTCACCTCACATGAAAATAGTTGCCGGGTGCTCAAGTAGGGATTTCAATCTCTGAACTAATACAGCTCCATCCCAGCCATCTACAACTCTGTGGTCCCAAGAAGAGGACAATCTCATCATTCTACGGATTACAATTTGTCCATTCCTAACAACAGGTGTGTCAACTGCGTTGTGAACGCCTAATATTCCAACTTCTGGTTTGTTGATGATTGGAGTTGCTCCTAATCCACCCATTCTACCCAGGCTTGTGATGGTAAATGTTGAACCTGTCAATTCGTCAAGACCTGCGGTTCCATCTCGTGCAGCCTGACTAACTCTTTGCATTTCAGTAGCCGAGGTCCACACATCTTGTGCTTCAACATGCTTGACCACGGGAACATACAGTCCTCTGTCTGTTTGGGTTGCGATTCCTAAGTGAATAGCGTCGTGTCTTGTAACAACTCCCTTTTCATCATCGTATAGTGCGTTACATACTGGATTTTCTCCAAGTGCTTTTACCAATGCTTGCATTATGAAAGGCAGGTAAGTCAGCTTTGGTTGACCTTCTGCTCTGGTTGAGTTCAAGTGCACCCTAAGGCTTTCTAATTCAGTTACGTCAACTTCTTCAAAATAACTGAAGTGTGGAATTGTGCTGTATGAAGCAGTCATCGACTCAGCAATTTTCCTTCTAAGGCCAATCACAGGAATATCTGTGGTTCCAGTCTTTGCGCTTCTTGAAGGTCCGGCTGCCGCAACAGGGCTTCCTGCAGACTTCCATGAATCAAGGTCAGAATGGGTGATTCTCCCAGCAGGTCCGCTTCCAGATACTGATGACAGGTCTATTCCAGATTCTCTTGCTCTCTGTCTTACTGCTGGGGATGCAAGAGGTCTTGCACCCGGAGCTGCAACAACAACAGGTGTGGGTTTTGGAGCAGGCGCTGGAGCTGGCTCTGGGTCCTTTTCTACTACTGGTTCAGGTGTTTCTTCCACAACAGGTTCAGGCTCAGAGTTCTCTTCTTTGTCTTCTGGTTCAGGTTCTGCTGATGCGTTTCCATCTCCATCGATATCGAACTCGATACAGACCTGTCCAACAGCAAGTATGCTTCCTGGCTCACCTACTATAGATTTTACAACACCGTCAGTTGGTGAGGGAATTTCAACAGTCGCCTTATCGGTCATGACAGACAAAATTGGGTCGTCTTCTTTGACTGAATCTCCAACAGAGACCATCCATTCAACAACTTCTCCTTCAACAACTCCTTCTCCAATGTCTGGTAATTTAAACGCAAATACTCCCATAATTATGCCTCCTGTGTTTTCTTTATTGCTTCAGCTATTCTTTCTGGACTCGGCAAGTAATCCCATTCTGTTGTATGCGGGAATGGGGTGTCCCAACCAGTTACCCTAAGAATTGGAGATTCTAAATGCCAAAAGCACCTTTCTTGTATGGATGCGGACATTTCAGCACCAAATCCACTCGTTTTTGGCGCTTCATGGACAATGACACAACGTCCGGTTTTTTTGATTGAATTAACTACGGTGTCTCTGTCCCATGGAACAAGGGTCTGCAAATCAATAAGTTCAGCGTTTATGCCTGAATCATTTATCGCTTGTTCAGCGACGTGGACCATAGCCCCCCATGCAATGACTGTGCATGCATCACCCTCTCTAACGACCTCTGCTTGTTCTAATGGAATTGAGTAATGCCCTTCAGGAACCTCACCCTTAGGATGTCCTTTCCATGTCGGAACATTGTGTGGGTCGCCATAAAATGGACCTCTGTAGCATCTTTTTGGCTCAAAAAATATTACTGGGTCGTTACACTCTATCGCACTGGTTAACAATCCCTTTGCGTTGTTGGGATTGGAACAGTAAACTACTTTCAATCCAGGAGTATGAGTAAATTGTGATTCTGGACTCTGAGAATGGTGATGTCCTCCCTTGATACCTCCTCCTGCAGGGGTTCGAATAGTAACTGGAGTTGAGAATTCTCCACCGGATCTGTGACGTAGTTTTGCAATCTCGTTGACTATTTGGTCATATGCTGGGAAGATATAGTCTGCGAATTGTATCTCAGCGACTGGCCTCAGTCCATTAAGTCCCATCCCAAATGCAATCGCTGCGATTCCCCCTTCAGCAAGTGGTGCATCGAAAACTCTGTGATCTCCATATTTTTCCTGAAGACCGTCGGTTACTCTAAAGACACCGCCAAAGTATCCGACATCTTCTCCAAAGATGACGACATTCTCGTCTTTTTGAAGCATTGATTCAAGGGCGCTGTTTAGTGATTGTATCATATTCATTTCAGCCATAATATCA
The DNA here is from genome assembly GCA_038130705.1 of Methanobacteriota archaeon. Taxonomy (GTDB): domain Archaea; phylum Thermoplasmatota; class Poseidoniia; order Poseidoniales; family Poseidoniaceae; genus MGIIa-K1. The sequence goes on from JAYPOA010000004.1 coordinate 48,334, forward strand.
CCTCACTTACCCAGTTCCTCTCTTTGTTCTTGAACATGCCAAGGTACTTCTTCGTACACTTCTGTAAAGATTGTTGATGCGGGTGGGAATGGGCCATTTGCCAAGTCTCCGTATTCACACGCTTTCTTGTATGCCGCCATAACCTCAGAGTCGATTTGATTGGACAATTCCTCATTCTTTTCTTCTGACCATGCTCCGATTTTTATCAGATGTTCTTTCAATCTTTGAACAGGGTCGCCACCAGGCCAACATTCGAATTCATCACCTGGTCTGTATCTACTCGGGTCATCCGATGAGGAGTGTGCTCCTGCGCGGTATGTATACACCTCAATGTAGGTGGCACCTAAACCGGCCCTTGCTCTCTCTCGAGCCCATTTTGTAACGGAATATAGCGCCAAGAAATCATTTCCGTCAACTCGCAAGGATGGAATGTCATATGCAAGTCCTCTTGCTGCGAAATTCTTTCCACCAGTTGCTAAGTTTTTGTGGGTTGAAATAGCCCATTGGTTGTTGACAACATTGAGGATTACTGGTGGTTTGAATACCGATGCAAAATTAAGTCCGTAGTGGAAATCACCCTGAGCACTTGTTCCATCTCCAAGCCAAGTTATTGTAGCTTGGTCGTCGCCTTTGTAAGCGGAGGCCATGGCGACACCCACGGCTTGGCTGAATTGAGTTCCAACTGGGCTTGAAATAGATATGAAGTGACCTTCTCTCCAAGAATAGTGTACTGGCATTTGCCTGCCTCGAATATTGTCCTCTGTGTTCCCTATGCAGTGGCAAATCATGCTTACCATATCTCTACCTCTGACAAATTGTGCTCCCGGCTGGCGATAGGAAGGGAATATCCAATCATGGTCATCTAAAGCCATTGTTTGAGCGATAGCGATTGCTTCTTCTCCAAATGAACGCATGTAAAATGAAAGTTTGCCAGTTCTCTGCATTTTTATCATTCTATCATCAAATATTCTTAGCCTCATCATCATTTCAAGGCCTTTAATCAATTCACTTGCATCGAGTTGGGGATTCCATTCACCAGATGCACTTCCGTCATCATCTAAAACGCGGATTAATCCATTTGCGTGGTCGACGGTATCTTCTGTTGTACAGGTAACGGGGTCTGGTCGATTCAAATCGGTTGGTTTTTCACTCCAACTACCTCCAAAATCAGCCGTATCGCCTGGTCGGAATGGCGCAGTGGGCACGACATATGTCTCCATTTCACCAGTATCTTTGTCCGACATGATTGGGTCACTCCTTGTCCGTTCTAAGCCTTACCGATGCCTTGGAAAGTAACTCTCCTGCCTTGTAAGATGACCTAACCAATGGCCCACAAGCCCATCCAAGGAAACCCAAGTCCTGGATTTCTTTACTCCATGCATCGTATTTTTCAGGCTCCGGAAACCTATCAACTGGTAGGTGATTAGGACTCGGTGCAAGATACTGTCCAATGGTAACCAAGTCAACGTCTGCCTTACGAAGAATGGTTAGGGCCTCTGAAATTTCTTCATCAGTTTCACCCAAACCAACCATTATTGACGATTTAGTCAATATGTCGGGGCGTAACTCTTTTGCCTTCTTCAAAATGTCTAATGATTGAGAAAATGATGCTCTAGCATCACGAACTATAGAATCTAATCTCGGAACACATTCAACGTTGTGTGCAAATACTTCGAGCTCCAAATCTATCAATAACGATTCAAGTGCGACATGATCACCAGCCAAATCACTACACAATAATTCAAGGGTGACATCAGGAGACTTTTCTCTAACTGCTTCCAAGCACTTTCTGTAATGAGTGGCACCACTGTCTTCTAAATCATCTCTGTTCACAACGGTAATTACAGCATGTTTTAGTCCCATTGATGATACAGCATCTGCAAGGTTTTCTGGCTCTTTTTCATCAAGAGGGGGAGGTCTTTTTATCGTTCCAACTGCGCAAAATCTGCAACCTCTCGTACACTCTTGCCCAGCAACCATGAACGTAGCATCTTTTGCAGCCCAACATTCGTGAATGTTAGGGCACTTAGCTTCTTGACAAACCGTGTGGAGCATGTTATCTGTCACGGTATCTTTTGTTTGGTTGAACTTTTGTTGAAGTTCTCCAGATGGTAACTTGACTCTGAACCAATCGGGAAGGCGTTGTCTTGTTTTTGCCATTTGCAATTTTTTGACAGCCACACAATCCCCCCGCATTTGGGCCGAGGGGATTCACTGCAAAAAGAATCGCTTTGGTGGATTACGAGGTTTCAAGTGCAAGAAGTCGTAAGCAATGTTGATGAGACTTGCAGTAATAACCGGTGGTGCACGAAGAATTGGTGCAGTAATTGCCAGTAGATTATTGGACGATGGTTGGGCTGTAATAATCCATTGTAACCGTTCACTTACTCAGGCGAGGCAAATCCTTTCTAGAGGGAAAGGGGCTGTGGTTTCAGGTGACTTGACAAATGACGAAGACCTGTTCAGAATAATAGAAGAAATTCACGACCATGACTTAGTGAAAGAATGTTCTGGAATCGATTTGTTGATTCACAATGCTTCTATTTTCGAAGAAGAAGACTTCGCTAAGGTTACACCACAAGAACTGCGGAGGTATTCAGCAGTCCACTTAGACGCTCCGTTTTTCATTACTCAGGGCTTGACTCCGAAGTTAAAGTCGAAGAATGGTTCCGTAATTGGTATCGTTGACACAAGTTGGAATCACGCATGGGATAATTTGTCGCATTATACCTCTACAAAAGGCGCTTTACGTCAATTAATAGTGAATTTGGCTGGCGAATTGGCACCTGAGATAAGAGTCAATGGAGTGGCGCCAGGAGCAATAATGGCTGCACCTTGGGAAAAGGAAAATTTTGAATCAATTGTATCAAAGATACCCTTGGAAAGGTCTGGAAAACCCGAAGATATCGCAATGGCTGTTGAATTTCTTCATGAAGCCAAGTACATCACTGGACACATACTGCCCGTTGATGGTGGTTGGTCGTTAACTTAGTGGTGCGGGGGGTGAGATTTGAACTCACGAACACATCGTGACCGGATCTTAAGCC
>JAYPOA010000005.1:0-1938 GCA_038130705.1 Methanobacteriota archaeon
CCTTCCAAGTAACAGATTCATCACTTTTCAGGACTGTTTTCGAAGGTATTGCATTGACGTCGATGACAACATCAGGAACCTGATACTTTTCAATGTAAACAGTAACCTTGTCGTTATCGGTGCTTTCTTGAACAAATCCGCCTGTCTGATATGGGTCAATTATTGCGGTAACGAGATGGTTTCCAGGGTCAACATTAGCCAAATCGATATAGTTAATTTGGTATGTCCATGCCTTTTGTGTATTTGAGCCACCATCCAAAACTACATTGAACATTTGTGTGGGTAATGCTTGTTGATTTTCATCTAAAATTTCCAACCACATCGGAACTATGGTTTGACCGTCACCTCCAACCCTCGAAAGGGTGCCAGATATGTTCCATGGACCAGTTAATGAATCAGGATTTACGTCAACAGTTAATCCACCAACATGTAGTAAATCCATCCTTGGACTTACGGCAAGAATTGAAGTGAATTGATTATTCTCATCGCTTTCAACTACAGCATCATTTAGGTCCACTGTGGCTGTTATGGTGTTGTCTCCGGATTCCGGAGCAGTCATGGTTAGGTTTGCCCATGCTGATTCGCCGGAGTTAAGAGAAGGAATTTGCAAGGTTTGAGATTCATCTCCTAACTCAATATGGACCTCACTACTTCCAGCATTTTCGGAACCTGAATTGGAGACTTCAACAGAAACAGATACATCGTCACCGGAATTTACAGTACTAGGTGAGGTGACGAAATCAGTGACTTCTAAGTTAGGAAGACCCGTTACTAAAATCTCTTTGTAGAACAATTGTTCTCCAGCATCATTGTAGTTGAACGCAATCCAAATTTGATGTTCTCCGGCTGTCAAACCTGGTTTGGTAACCTCTACGTCAACCGTACTGGAAGCAGGGATGTCAACGGTTGCGACCTTTATCGGCGGGTTTGTTGCAGGCTCATAGCTGCCCCAGTAAAATTTGTACAAAACATCATCTGCAGATACTGAATTTGTGTTTTCTAATGTTAATCGAATGGTGACTTGACCTCCTTCTGAAGGATTGGGTGGGAAATACGCTACTGAATTTGTTGAGGCTTGAATTCCACCGCTATCTTCTCCTTGCACCGTGTATGGAATTAAAGCAAAAATCAAAATCCCGAGAATTAGGAATGAAAGCCTAGGCTTTGCCATGATGTAAAGAGAGAGAGCATAGCACTTGAAACAACCGACTAAAAATCACATTTTGGCCTTTTAATTGGTAAATACAATTACAACCAAATGAATAATTTTGATGCGAGCATTCAAGGGCGAGTGTCAGCCTCGCTAAATCAATGAGACGAGTGATACCCGTTATTTTGGTCGTTATTCTAATGACCATGAACTATAATGGTAATTATCTACTCGATGATTTAGAAGACAAAAATTTCTCATCAAGCAATTTGACACTCAGTTTTTCTAATGGACCAAATAATAATGAAGATGTGACTGGCTTATTCACAGTTTCAATAGGTAGCTCCGGGACAGGAACAATTTCTAGCATGGTGATTGAAATATCATCCGATAATACAACTTGGAATGAAGTGGTCAATCTTACAACAACTCCATGGCTTACATATCTTGATACGACTGCGTATACAAACGATTCTTATGTTCTAAGGGTGAAAGCATACGACAGCGATGTAAACGAGTTTACAAATTGGTATTCATCCGGTGAATTCAACATTGTAAATCAGGTTCCTGTTATTACATCATTTACTCTTTCGAATACTGGCTTTGGATCCGGAGAAAGCGCACTTAACAGAGCATGGTACAATGTTCCATCGAATGGGACTCTAAGTTTTTCTTGGAGTGCTACAGATGACGACATATCGTATGCAAGTCTGGTAAATGCTCCCGGACCTGGGAGTCCAAGTAATGACGGTCCTACCGACATAGAATATGGTTGGGAATGGAGGTGA
>JAYPOA010000005.1:1948-9795 GCA_038130705.1 Methanobacteriota archaeon
ATTCAAGAAGGAACTTATAATCCTAGAATGACTGTTTATGATAACTCAGGCCTGTCAGCAAGTAAAACCATGTTCATCGGAATTGACAGAACTGCACCAACAATAACAACCCCTACAATAGGCGGAACAAACGGCTGGAGCAATAGCAATGAAGTCACTATATCTAACCTAATTGATTCTGCTGATGACGGTAGCGGAAGTGGAGTTGACTATATTCAATACAAAACAGATGATTTGTGGGTCGATACAACCGATTCCAGTATAACTCTAAATTTTGAGGAAGGGGAACACACCTTGATGTTAAGAGCAGTAGACGTCGTCGGCAATATCGGCTCGGCGATAACAGTTGATGTCAATGTTGACACAAGCGTTCCAATCGGCATCGGTTGGACTGTGCCAGAATTGAGTACGAGTCAGCCACCAGGACAAGCAGTGAATGTCTCGTTTAGCGCAGAGGACTTAATTTCAGGAATCGATAATTCATCTTCGAAAATACAATTTGGATTTGACTTGAACGGAGTTGGTGCAGTACCTGACCAATCAGGGAGATGGATTGATTATGGAGATTCTGGGCTTGAAGCATCGATTGTTTTAGCCTCATGGATTTCAAAGTCAAGACAGTATCTAATGTTGAGAGCAGTTGTAACCGACAATGCAGGCAATGAATTGACTACAATTCCTGCCTCATACCAGATATTACCAGGAAAGGACCTATGGTGGAACTCAAGTCAAACAAATCTTGACAGATTGGTTGTCAGACCAGGTGATACAAACGGTAAAGTTGTGATTACAAGCATGCTCGAAGCAAACGAAGATTGGACTAATGATGTCACTGTTATTTTACAAGCAGCTCCCGCTGATAGAACAGAAGACGTCGAATGGACTACAATGAAAACACAAACAATACTTGCAATCGACATTCAAGATGAATGCAAGTGCGAACAAATAGTTTGGAATTATACTGTTCCAAACACTGGCCAATGGGACCTTAGACTCGTAATAGATCCAAATAATATTCTAGATGAAAGAGACGAAGCAAACAACAATTACCATCTTGTTGTAACCGGAGCAAGCGTTTCAGGAATTGGTGTAGTGAGTTCATTCGCACCTAGCATTTACGCGCTACTAATCGTAGGATTCGCCGTTGCAATTTACCAGAAGAGGAAGGCTACTCTTCCTCCCAACTGACTTGCTCATCCTCTGCTAATTCCATCATCAGACTAACTTCTTCTTCGTCCTCTGGGTCTACTTGCGACGCTTTCATCTTACGATTTCTGCGCTTAGCAACATCAGATAGGCCCGGTACGAGGTTAGAGAACCCAGATCCTGAAAATTCACTTGGCTTTTCTTCAATGTAGTCTAATGAACGAGAATCCATTCGGGATTTTTTCCTCTCTCTTTCTAAGAATTTCAGTACAGTTCCGTGTTCGCTACCAGATGCTAACATCTCAATCGCTTGCCTTGCATTGCTTAACCCAATTCCTTCTCCGACAAGTACTACAGTGGATTTGTAGATTGAAATTTCGGTGTTTGTATGAAATTCAATCATTTTACGGATTTTCCCTTCAGAACCGATTATACGTCCTCTAATTCGTCTTTGTTGATTGGATCTTTTTCCTACGTGGTCACGCAAATCCACCATTTCAAAAAACCAGTCATCTTGTAGCAATTGAATAGCACTAGTCGGAGACATTCCTCTACCAACGGCTTTGATTACATCTGGCAATTTCATTGCTTTGACCGGGTCGTAATCCCCCACTTCTGGCCAAAAAACATCGATGTCGCCCGTTTCTGAATCAATGACAATACGTTCACACCCCGCGGCCTCTTCGAGCTCTTTTCGGGTTGCACCTTTTGCACCAATTAGTACCGCTATGCGGTCTTTAGGTACACGAGGTAGATTTTGTCGCATGATTCCCGCTGTGAGCCGACCCTTCTTCAATTCATGTATAATCTAACTAATGTAAAAATTACAGATTCTACTCTTCTTCTACAATGTGCGAGAGATCCATTTCCAATACATCGTACATAGCTTCGGCTAAATCAACATCTATGCCAGATTTATTTGCCCATTCAACTAACCTCGTGACGTCCCTGACGAGAAATTCTTCAGACCTAGGATGAGATTGAATTACCGCTTGGCCGACATCGATCACAACTGGCCTGTTTCCATGCCACATTATGTTGTAAGGGGAAAAATCACCGTGAACTAAATTCGCTTTTTGCCAAGTCACTGCTAAAAATTCCAGTAACTCTTCGTATACTGATTGCGGATCTGGCACTTGTACATCTTTCAACCGAGGCGAGGGAGCTGTAGAAGTTCCAAGGTAATTCATGTCCATCACATTTTTGTTAACAGCCAACGGTTTTGGTACGTTTAAGCCCCATTTTGATAATCGCAATAAATTTCTGTATTCCTTTCTAACCCAAATATCAACTAAATCTCTGTGCCTTCTTCGCAAGCCTCCAAATCTTGGATCACCCTCTATGTATTGAACTAAATTTTTGAAGACCGCATTCGAGGTATGAAAAATTTTCACGGCCACCGGACCAGATTCTCCTGTCCCGTGGAAAACGTGTGCTTCCTTTCCCCTAGCAATCGGGAAATCGAGAGTTTCAATTACTCCTGATTTCATGATTTTGTATAAACTCATTAGGGTTAATCTATCAAAAACGGCGTCGAAAACTCTTCTATCAACCCATTCAAAAGGTCCGTCTCCCATTACTCCTGAAAGGCCAGTTTCGATTTCATTGAACATACGCTGATATTTCTTTTCTGACATCCACCCAGTACCTTTTGAGGATTCGAGTGATTTTACAAATTTCTTCGATTCAGAATCTATGTGCATTTCGTCCGCACTTTTTTTGTTGTTACGTTTTCGATTATGCCTACGCTGTTTGGTGTTTTTTGCAAGTTCTTCGTCCCAATCATCTACCATGAAGGAACACCACTATGATGTGGAAACGATAATCAGCCGAAGAGATCGTTAATCTCATCGTCCTCATCATTATCTATTTCATCGAACTCCTGAACTTCTTCTTCTGCGGGCTCCTCTACATCTGCTTCAGAACCACTCACTGAGAATAGACCATCTTCATCATCATAATCATCGGTTTGGGTATTCAATCCGAAGATATCAACTTCAGATGGAAGTTGTCCTTTTCTTGAAAGGTAGAATGCTTGTGTTTTGGTGTACCTATGTTTTACATCCGCTTTTGAGTCTTGGAAATCCCATGGCCATACGATGATCAAATCTCCTTCACGGACCCATTGCCTTCTACGCATTTTACCTGGAATCCTCGCCATTCGTGTTTCTCCATCTGCACAGAGAACTGTCACTCTGCGACCTCCGAGAATTTGTTCTGCAATTGCGAACATTTCGTTGATTTTTGTGTTGGGCATTTTCACACGAATCTTTGAGGATTCTTCCTCTTCAGATTCCATCAGACGAGCTAACTCTTCCTCGTCTACACTTTCTTCTCGCCTACGGCCCATGAGGTTCTCCAAAAGCCCTTCCTACTTGAAGGCTGATATTGGATTATGACAAATTAAGAGACTCGGCCGCTCTGTAGCACATATCAATTAATGTGTCAGAAGACAAACCAAGGATTATTGTTGCTACTAAACAAATCCAAATCGCCATTCTAATTGATGCTCCATAAGGCAATGGTTTCCTTCTACCTTCTTCTGGGATATCTAGGAACATAACTACACCCACTCGCAAATAATAGAATACGGAAATTGCACTGTTAATGAACATTGCAAGAGCAAGCCACCATACCCAGTGTAAGTCAGAGAAAGACACTGTCCCGTCCATCCAAATAGTACCTACGCTGGTTGAAACGATACCTGCTATTACCAAGAATTTCGACATGAATCCTGCGAGAGGTGGGACACCTGCTAAAGCAAGCATGAAGATGAACATTGCAGTTCCGATTAGCGGGTCCCTTCTTGCAAGTCCAGATAGTGCTGATAACCTACTTGCACCGCCTTCCATTTCTAACATTCCTAATACCAAGAACGCTCCAAGTTTGAATGCAACTAATACGAATAAGTGGAATAGAATTGCAGCAACTATCGCTTCAGCATAATCTGCTGGCGCATCTATTTCCCCCCACTTCCAAGCTCCCACTGCAGATAACGCAGCAAGCATGTATCCTGCATGAGCCACTGATGAATATGCCAGCATTCTCTTGGGGTTGGTGGAGCCTAATGCCGCAATGTTACCCCAAGTCATGGTTATGACTGAGAGGGCAGCAATAGCGTACAACCAAACAGCGCTTTCATCTGTTGTTGAATCGGGAAGAGTAACTACGACTAATACCCTAATCAAACCGATAATTCCCATAGCCTTTGACGCAGTTGCTAGGACACCAGCAACTGGTGAATTTGCTCCAGCATACGCATCTGGTGCAGCAAAGTGGAATGGCGCTGCGCTTACTTTGAATCCAAAGCCTACCAATACCAGTCCTAAAGCAATAATTCCCAATGCGCTCACATCTGACCAGCTGTCAGCAAGAACGGAGAGCTGAAGACTTCCAAATTCAAGGTATAGTAACGACAGACCGTATAGACCTACACCACTTGCAACAGAACCGACAATGAAATATTTTACACCTGATTCAGCACCTGATTTGGATTCTTTATGGAATGCAACAAGAATGTATGTTGACAGGCTTGCTAACTCAAGACCAACGAAGAGTACAAACAAATCTTGTGCGAGAGCTACCATACACATTCCAAGTGCTGTTGTGAGCAACAAAATGTAAAGATCAGCTTGCCTTCTGTTGTCGTACATTTCATCCATGGTCTTCTTTCCTTTGAATGTGTGAGCAGGAACCCTGTCAAGAGTGGCCATAGAAGCAAGCAATACAGCGACTAAGAATAAAATTTCAAAGAATCTTGAGAAAGCATCAATCTTCATGATTGTTACATCTCCACTAACTATGGTAGTAGACTTCATTGTACCGTCGATAATGTCGATTGCCATCATTCCAAGTGATGCGAAAATGGTCGCTGTTGCAATCATTCCGGGAATTGCTGGAGAGCCGGTGATTGCAAATCTCTTACCGCCCAGGAACCAAGGAATCTTTACGCTTGTTAGCGGGATTCTGAATTTTGAATTACCCATGTTCGGGATTACAAATAGCGCAATTAAACCAATAACCAATACCAGTTCTGGAGATATAGCCTGCCAGAATTCGTTAGAGAAAACTTCAGTTGTCATCTAAATTCCCCCCCTGTTGAATACTGCTTCAAACAATTCAACCGTCCATTGGTCCATCATTCCAAGGGCAATGAATGGGAAAATTCCGAAAAGAACGGTAAAGAATGCAAGTATAATCATTCCAATATTTTCAGATGTGGTGATGTCTGGAGGTGTTTCTCCATGCAGAGATTCTGGAGGCTGTCCTTCATCCCCACCTTCGAAAATAGTTCTCTGCATTGACCAAAGGTAGTATGCCGCCGTTATTGCGAGAACAAATCCTGGTAGCAAAATCCACCACCCATACTCATGCCAATATGCAATCATGACCATCAATTCCGCCACGAATCCAGCGAGGAGAGGAAGACCGAGGCTTGCCATCCACGCAAACATCATGTACACTGCGAGATATGGTGACCACTTTGCCATTCCACGCATTGCACCGATTTCCATAGAGTGGTAATGGTGCTTGAATGCTCCACATACTGCGAACAGCATAGGTGAGATTATTCCGTGTGCGAACATCATGAATAATGCGGCAGCATATCCAATCGGTTGCATGCTTGCAATTCCAAGAAGAATAACTCCCATGTGCGATACTGATGAATAAGCAACCATTCTCTTCAAATTGGTCTGTCCAAGACATACAATTGCTCCCCAGACAAGAGATATCAATCCAATTGCCATGATTATATCCTGATAGAACACAAGGGCATCAGGGAATAGTGCAACAGGTAATCTTAGCATTCCATATGCTCCCATCTTCAACATTACACCAGCAAGTAGCATTGAGCCACCAGTTGGTGCTTGTACGTGAGCGTCAGGAAGCCAAGTGTGGAATGGTACTGCTGGAAGCTTGACAAGGAATCCAATCATTAGCATTGCAAACAGAATATTTTGCATGTCTTTTCCAAGATATACATTGTCTCCAAGATTGTAAGCCGCTGCATTGGAGAACAACACGGTCATGTCAAATGTCCTATTGGTAACTGTTCCATATTGAGAGCCACTGCCTTCTGGTTGGAGGAAATAAAGTGTGATTAATCCGAGCAACATTATTACCGAAGCCGCGAAAGTGTAAATGAAGAACTTCTGAGCAGCGTATCTTCTATCTGCTCCACCCCATTTTAGGATGAGGAAGAACATCGGAATCAATGTTAATTCCCAAAATACGTAGAACAAGAATAGGTCAAGAGCTACGAATACACCGATTAGAGCACCGCCCATCATTAGCAGAAGTGGGTGATAAGTCGCACCGTCCTTTTCGTTCCAGGTTGTGATTATTGTAACTGGAATCAAAAAGGTAGTCAACCAAACCATAGGGAATGACAGACCATCCATCCCAACATGCCAGGAAACTCCGATTGTTTCAATCCAGACATATTCCTTCTCAAGAGCATATTCGTTGTATGCTAAGTTCCAATCTACGGCGATTAACCAATCGAAGAATAAAGAGGTAGATATTGCCAACGGAATCAAAGAAGCGGCAAGAGTAAACAGTCTAATTGGTACTGCTATAACCTCCTTTCTTGCCCTCGTTTCCTGACTTGCGAATGCAAGTAGTATACAACTTACCACAATTGGGAATCCAACGAGTGGAAGACTGATCCAATCAACATCAGATTCACCGCTATTCATGTATGGGAAGAAAGCCATGAGCGCAGCTACGATAAGAAGTAGCCCACCAACTAACATAAATTCCTTATTTTTGATATCAAGAGTATGTGTGTTGCTCAATCAAGCCACCCCCCAAATTAGCAGGAATATAGCCAAGGTTCCTAAAGCAGCCATCATAATGTAGTCTCTTGCACTACCAGTGGTCAAAGCTCGAAGTCTTGTCGAAGCGGCTTGGCTGGTTGATTCAATAGTCTTAATCGCTCCATCGATTACGTTCTTATCGAATCGAGCTGAAATGTATGCAAATCCTACAACTATTTTCAGCATGGCTGCATCATACCAGTCATCGAAATGAAGTCTCTTGTGAAGAGAATATGCCATACTTGAATTAGCCCAAGCACTGTTGTCAAACTTTGAATTTTCATTCACCCTTGCTGATAGGCTGATTACCCACTGCATCCACGGCTTAGCTTCATTGTCATCATCCAAATTTCCACCATAAAGAGCCATGGCGAATGATGGACCTAATACGAGCGAAAGACCAATTGCAACATAGGTTAGAATGAGTAGGAATGGGTCTTCATTCAAGAATACGTGATGTAATTCATATCCTATTCCGTCAAAGAAACTGCTGTAGTGACCGTTTTCATAATCTCCCAGCCATGAACCTGCGTGCATTCCTGCTAAGATGATAGCGGACAATGTCATGAAAGTCAATACTACCAGTGGAATTGGTATCCACGGGGTTTGTTCGTGGACGTGTTTAGCTACATCGGTCTTTGGCTTTCCGGCGAAAGTCATGAACCACATTCTTGACATGTAGAATCCTGTCATACCTGCACCAATCAATACCAACATTGCAGGAAGTAAGAAAATAGGTTCTTTGAGAGCAACTTTCCATGCACTTGCGATGATTCCTTCCTTCGACCAGAAACCGCCTATGAATGGAATGCCAATTATCGACATGCTACCGACAAACATTGCTGTAGCCGTGATAGGCATACGGCTCGCAAGCCCTCCCAT
>JAYPOA010000005.1:9895-13632 GCA_038130705.1 Methanobacteriota archaeon
CCTTTCGCCATTGCGTGGTTGAAAAGGTGGAATAGAGATGCTCCAAGTGCGAATGCGGCTAACTCATCGTAGCCGTTATTTGCAAGCCACAGTGCAGAACCGAGACCTGTGAAAATGTATGCTAACTGACTCATTGTTGAGTATGCTAATACCTTCTTCAAATCCATTTGTACAAATGCGATTAGAGCGGCCATTACCGCAGTGATTCCACCTATACAAGCAATAACTATTGCAAGTGTGGATAGAGTCCCTAACTCTGCAGCACCAAAGAATGGGAACATTCTTGCTACAAGGTACAGACCAGCGTTGACCATAGTTGCAGCGTGAATTAGGGCAGATACCGGGGTTGGCCCTTCCATAGCGTCTGGAAGCCATACGTGTAGAGGGAATTGTGCAGATTTACCAACGGCTCCAATGAACATCATACCCAATGCAATTTGTAATTCACCTGGGTCAACAGCAGCGATATTTGCTTCATTGAAAACGTAGGCGTAGTCTAGGTGACCATCGAATAGATTCCATAACATGACCAAACCGATTACGAGGAATACGTCACCAACACGAGTGGTAAGGAACGCCTTCTTGGCCGCATAAGCTGCGCTTGGTCTCTCATAGTAGAATCCAATCAATAAGTAGGAACAAAGTCCCATCAATTCCCAGAAGATGAATAGCCAGAGGAATGAATCTGCGAGTACCATTCCGAGCATACCGCTACAAAAGAGTACAAATTCAGCATAGAATCTGTGGTTTCTGTTGTCGTTAATCGGGTCGGTATTCATGTAACCGATAGAGAAGATATTGATCAAGAAACATAGGAATGCTGCTACGAATAACAACATAATTGTTAGATGGTCAATGTAAACTCCCACACCGAAAACTTTCGTTGTTATCGCACCGGTTTCTGGATTCCACCATGATGATTCAAACCAAGTGAAAATGTTAGATGTGCCCAAGTGGTGCATATGGTCCTTGATAAGAAGCAATGCCAGAATGAGAGTTGCCCCCATAACGGTCAGAGCAATTATTCCTCCTTCCTTGACATTCTTTACCCAGGTTGGAGTTCCATTGAAAATTCTTCCAAGGAAAAGGATAACTGGGAATGCCAACATAGGCAATAGAGGTATTAGTACAGCATAATCGATAATTCCAGATTCACTCATCTTCATCACCTCAATTCTTCAAGAGATTAACCTCATCTAAGGAAATCGTCTCGTGTTGATTATACATTGATAGGAAAATCGCAAGACCGATTGCGACCTCTGCAGCGGCTATTGCTATAGCGAATACTGCATATACCCAGCCGGTAACATCGCCCCAGTGGGTTGCAGCTGCTACGAATTGAAGGTTAACAGCGTTCAGCATTAATTCGATACACATCAGAACGACGATTGCGTTCTTTCTGCTAAATGCTCCCCAAAGTCCAATGATGAACAGTATGGCTGCAAGTCCAGATACCCATGCTGGATCGATCATTCCTTGTCACCTCCTGTTAGTTCCCATTCAAGATTAACCAATCTTTCATCGCGAACAAGGTATGCTGCCCCAACCATAGCCATTGCCATCAAAAAGCCGAGCGCTAGCAAAGGAAGTGCCCATTCACCAAATAAGGCAGATGAAAGGTCATATGTTGTAATTTCAGCATTTGATGAGTCCTGCCATACAACGTCCGCAGAAACTGCAGCGACAAGAACGGCTCCGAGGAAAACAAGTCCCGCACGTGCGAGGATAGACAAAAGTCTCATTCGAAGTCCTCCTCAAGAATTTGTCTTCTCGTCAGCATTATACCGAACAATACGACAAGCATTACGCTTGCAAGATATACAAGAATCTGGATGACTGCTAAGAATTCGGCACCCATCAGAATGAAAATTCCCGCAACTCCCATAAAACAGAAAATTAGACTCATCATGGAATGTGCTACTCTTTGCATGTAAACAAGACCAAGTGCTCCACCAATTACGATTGTTGACATTAGGAAGAAGATACCTGCTTCGGTGTAGTATGCAAGGTCCAAAATCAAGCCTCCTTTGCAGCCTTAGCGGCCTTTTTCGCTCTCTTATCTCGTTCTTTACTCGCTCTCTTAGCAAGTTCAGAATCTACTGCTTCCTGATGGTCTCCAACCAAGACACGAGTTCTATCTGCATCCATCCAAAGGTCCTGACGACTGAATCCTGACATGCCGTCATATTCATTGGTCATGAAGAAAGATGTGAATTTACAAGCCTCCATGCAAAGACCACAGAACATACATCTTCCCAAATCGATTCTACCTGAAACGATTTGGTCATCAGCAGGATATAGGTCTTCCAAAGCAACCATGTCTTCGGTTCCTGAATCATTCCATCTCATTCTTGCACTGTCTCCTGACAAATCAAGAACTTCACCAAATCTCCATTCTTGTGGTGCTTCGGTGTGTGCAGTAGCAAGATTGAATGTTGCAATTTCCTCTTTCGCTTCGGGCCTTTCAACAGCTGCGAATTTACCAACTTCTAACTCTTGACCGTAGCCTTCCCATTCTCCTTCTGCGCTATCTAGTACATCCACTCTTAGTTCAGTTGTCATGTGCAGACAAGAGTTTGGACAGATGTTTACACACATTTTACAAGCAGTGCAGGTCTCCCAAATGATTCCAATTCGCCCGTTATAATTTCCTGGAACGAATAACCATGGCTCGATTTCTTCGACTCTTTCGTATGGGTAGTTCACTGTTTGTGGTTTCCAAATTGTTGGGGTGAGATCAGTACCTGCTCTATCTGGAGCATAGTGGTGAGCGCTGATATCGTTAATGTGTTTGGTTTTCTGAGCTCTTTGAAGGGAACCCTCGTCTATAAATTCCGGGTGGGTTGTATTGTGATACCCGCTGGAGAATCTCTTTCCAATGAACTCATAAGTTCTCAATACAGTCAATCCTGTTATCTTAAATGGGTACCAAAATAGGTTTCTAAAATTCGGTTTTCCGTGTGGATGCGATGCCATATTTCCACCTCACTCCTTTCCTGCTGTGTGCGTTCCCGCTGGAGTCATTGTTCTGACGTGGAACATACGTTCCTCATTCTCTTCAATGTACTCATCCTTCATCATAATCATGAATACTGCTAACCAAAATAGCGTTGTAATAATCGGTAGTCCCCACGGGATGTTTACTCCTGCGATCGTTAAGTCCCAAGTCCAACCACCTGCGACAGTGTCAGAAAGGGTACTTGCATCGAAGAATACCAATCTGTATACAAGAGAGAGTACGACTTGTAATACCGCTAATGGCAGTAACATTCTCCAACCGAATTCAAGGATTTGGTCTGTTCTAATACGTGGTAATGCTGTTCTTGCCCACACGAATACAACGGTAAAGATAAACCAAGCCTTCAGAAGAGTCCAAATTACACCAGGAATCGCTAACCATGCGTCCCCGAGGTAAGGTATTTGTCCAATACTTCCAGCAAACGGAGCGTGCCATCCGCCCATGAAGAAGTGTGCGAATAGTATGCTTGCTGCGTATACTCTCATGTATTCTGCAGCGAACAAAAGACCAAATCTCATTCCTCCGTATTCAGTCCACCAACCTTCTACGAGTTCAGCTTCTGCTTCGGGCATATCGAACGGAATTCTTTCTACTTCAGCAATCATGCTTACCAAGAAGAGTACGGCGCCAAGTGGCATCAAAAAGAATAGCCAAGTTCCGGAGGAATGCTGGAAGTGGACGATTTCAAGGAAGTTGAACGATCCTGCCATTATGCAAA
>JAYPOA010000005.1:13642-42586 GCA_038130705.1 Methanobacteriota archaeon
CAAGAATGGATAGTAGTAATGGAATTTCATACTCTGTTAATTGAGCGGCACTCCTAATTCCACCAAGTAGTGTGTACTTATTGTTGGAGGACCAACCCGCAAAGAATACTCCAAGCGGAGCAATTCCGAAGATCGCGAAAGCGAATAGGACCGACAATTCGGGATTCGCTCCGTATATTCCACTTGAAAGAGGAATCATTCCCAAGATCATTACTGTTGAAGAGATTACCAAGAATGGTGCTAATTCGAAAATTACTTTGTCCGCTCTTGAAGGAACCATGTGCTCTTTCATCAAGAACTTCATTCCGTCAGCAATATTTTGGAAGAATCCAGGGAAGATTGTTACACCGTACCACGAACGATTACCGACTCTGTTGACCATTTCATGCTCGTGTCCTGAGTTTCCTGCGATCTTGTTAAGCCAGCCGTTAATTGCACCAATTGGCTTTCCTAAACCGAACGGAACCATATTCCACCATTCGCCTGCGGTAACACCGTTTTCTCCGACCCACAAAGAACGAAGTGCTGTAGTTGCACCTCTTCTATCATTTACACGTGCGTAGAATTTTCTTTCTATCCACAGAATCATGAACATTGAAAGCATGATTCCTGCAAATGTAGTCAAACAGGTAAGCAATACGTAAAGGAAAAATGCGACGTCGTTTGCAGAGGATTCTAAGAATGTATCCTCAAACAAAAACGCAGTAAGTTCTCTAGTTCGATAGAAAATGAAGTCATGAAGCCCTAACCAATCTTTCATCAAATCACCTGTCCGTTTCTCCAATACAAGGGTCGAAACTACCCATAATCGCAGGGATATCTGCAACCTTGTAGCCAATCATTGTCTTTGCGACATATGGAATTGTGATGAACATTGGCGACCTTATCGAGACTCGATATGGATGCTTTCCTCTTCCATCTCCTCCGCCCTGAATGTAGAAATTTGAAACTCCTCTCGTACATTCGTATGTACTGAAACCGGTTGCTCCTTCAGGAGCTCTTGTTGGTGCTTTGGTTAGAATCATCTCATCCTCCGGCTGGTAATGAGTATTAGATCCGCCTGGAATTTTTTCGATTGCGTCAAGTAACATTTTACAGGATTGGCGCATTTCTTCCATCCTTACTCTATATCTATCATAGCAATCGGCACCTTTGACGCTTGTTGGTTTTTCAACTGCCGGCTCCCAATCAACCTGGTCGTATACGGAGTATGGATTAGTCCATCTAGCATCTGTGTTTACTCCAGCTGCACGGATATTTGGACCTGTTACACCAGCGTTAATTTGGTCTTCAGCGGTTGCGTAGCCTACTCCTTGAAGTCTAACGAGCCAAATTGTCGATTCGTCTAATAACATTTCATATTCATTAATACGGTTTTCGAACAACTTAATCTTGGCCTTCATCCTGTCTGCCCAGCCAATTGGAATGTCTCTCTTGACACCGCCTATTCTTTGGAAGTTGTAGTGCATCCTTGAACCACCCAATTCTTGCAGTAAATCAAGGAACATCTCCCTGTCACGGAGACACCATGTCATCAATGTAAGATTTCCAATATCCGGGCCAAATGCGCCCAACCACATCAAGTGACTTGCTAGCCTTTGTAATTCGGCAGCCATGAGGCGAATGTATTCTGCTCGCTCCGGAACTTCTGCTTCAAGTAGGTCTTCTGCAGCCATGACGTAAGAGTGAGCCCAAGTCATAGCGCTTACGTAACATAATCTGTCACAGTAAGGTGTAATCTGAGTGAAGTCTCTTGCTTCACATATTTTTTCAACTCCTCGATGGATGTATCCTAATTCTGCCTCGGTATCGGTGACAGTTTCTCCGTCTACCTTTACACGAAGCGTCCACAATCCGTGAGTCATAGGGTGCTGAGGGCCCATTGTAATCCACATTTCTGCCATGTTAACACCTCACTTGACACGGCCCTCATCAACCGGTTTTCTCGCAAATCCTTGCGGGTCATCGTACATTTCATTGAAATCATGATATCTGATTTTGTGCTGTTTTTGTAGCGGATGGAATCCTGGTGGTGAATCGTGAGGATTCAGAACTCTATGCATGTTCACATGACCCTCAAAATCGATTCCAACCAAATCCCATGTTTCTTTCTCATTCCAATCTGCACCTTCCCAAATATCTTGGATCGATGGGACAGAAGGTGAGTCGCCAGCAGGCAGAGGAATGAATACTTCAAACTCCATTGGAATGTCATCACCCTCCAGACTCTCTCCCTTGTAAACGGTCATTGTGTGTGGCTCAACATTGACAATAGGCCACCTGTGAAGGTGATATGCTACCTCCCACCCCCTATCAGCAGAGCCTTCTGGGAAATGAGTTCCAGTAACCATAGCACAGTGATTCACACCTAACTCATGACGTAGGTGCTTTGCTACTGCTAACCACTGGTCAGGGTTGCAAGTGATTCTAACGAAATCGTACTTCTTACCAGCCGTGTGCGCTATAACCTCTGAGCGAACTCCAGCTTCAGAGAATCTCGAATTCAAGTTTTCAACTGCTGCAGATGCGGCGGCTGAATTTTGTTCCTTGGTAACCATAGTCCCCATGATTACTCATCTCCTACTATGATTGGCTTGTCACCATCTCTTCCTGTAGATGGTGCGCCTCCAATTCTGATGATTTTCTCTCTTAATTTTCCAAACCCATCGATAAGCGCTTCAGGCCTTGGAGGACATCCAGGAATGTAAACATCCACAGGAATTACGGTATCAACACCCTCAAGGATGTTGTAAGATTGATAATATGGCCCACCAGATATCGCACATTCTCCCATTGCAATGCAGTACTTCGGCTCTGGCATTTGCTCCCACAGTCTTACAATCGGGTCTGCGAACTTCTTTGATATTGGACCGTTAACCAGCAAAACGTCAGATTGACGGGGGCTGGAACGGAATAAAACACCGAAACGGTCACCGTCGAATCTTGGTGTAGCCGATGCAGCCATTTCAATAGCGCAACACTTGATACCCAAGTGAAGAGTAAACAGTGATTTTCTACCTGCCCAATTAAAGAATCGGCCTCCTAAAACAGAAAGTAGTTGCTTGATTTTTGTTGCTTTTAACGCTTCATCTGTTACATCTCCGACTACTTCAACTAGGGCTCTGCTGTTGAATGTCGTGTAATTTTCTCCAGTTGTATCAGCCATAATTTCACCTCAAATGTAAATTCTACCTCTCTTTCTGAATACGTGCCAAACGCCAAGCACCATCGTCGCAAAGAAGACCAATAGGACAATCATTTCTTTGCCAACTAAATCTAATCCTGAATCACCAGATGTTGTATTTGTAGCCTCCATTGCCAACAACCCACCCAAGGCCATGAACATGAAAGCTACATCGAATACGAGGAAAATGATAGCATACCAATAATACTGGAAGTGGAATTGAATCATTGCTTCTCCTACTGGTTCAGAACCACACTCATAGGTTGATAATCGCCTTGGATACAAGCTGTGGTCTTTCTCGTATCCTTCCATTAACCATGATTTTGTCATGTGTGGCCTTGATGAATCAACCTTGGGCATTACGAGGAATTGAGTAATGAATGCACCCAGTGGTACTGCAATCCCAATCAGGGTAAGAAGTGCCATTGATAGATAGGCTCCAGTAACCGTTTCTGCACCGACCAAATATACCACCATCAACGAAAGTTTACACTCTCTTGGTACGGCTAAATAACCCCCGTCCATAAGCGTTGTCCGTGACAACCTCACATTCGGTGAGGGAAAAATGACCCCTACGGGGTCAATTTCTTCTCTTCAGAAGTAATCCTATCAATCCAAGAATAATCAAACCTGACATTCCATAGAGAACATTTGGAGTGATGTATGAACTCAAGCCAATTGAATCTGGTTGTCCTGTTACAGTAAGTTCGACATTTTGCCTGCCTACGAGTCCGATATCTGTTGGTTCAGCGGACAGTGTGAAGGTAAAGCTGTCTTCTACCTCAGCGTTTTCTCCTGTAGGTGGTGTGACTTTTGCCGTTACAATAATCGATTCTCCCTCATCGATTGTACATAGAAGATGATCGCCATTATTCTTACAATCTGTCACTCCTTCATAGCCTAAGATAATGTTCCACCCTCTCTTTCCACCACTGTGGAAAACCTTGACTTCTGATTCAACATTTCCTGAGTTTATCAGTTCCAACTCATAGACAGGAGAATTTCCAATCTTTCCGAATACGACGTCCCTATCGGTTTCCCCATCTAAGTTCAGATCTATTTCCATAACCGATTCAACCGATAAAGAGAAGGTCATTCTTCCTGTCTGGTCTGCGGAATTAGATTCAGATGTTACAACGACTTCTAATAATCCACCATCACCATTTTCAGCGCCGTTGTTAACATTCACTACCAGTTCTACAATAGCATAATATTCCATAGGAACATGAGAATTAACCAAGCCTTTCTCCACTATTTTCTCAAAGATTTTGTCTTCGTTATACTCCAACATAGGTGTATTACCATCGAAATAGAATGAATTTGTTGTTTCGTTGAATGCAGCCCAACCCTTGTGGATTGTGATAGGGCCCGTCACAGGCATTCCTCTGAAAAACAAACTTCTTGTGGCAACACCATTCAGTCCGTTGATATCGAAGACTGCCTTGTCCGTTGCATCACCAGTATTGATTATCTTTAGTGTGAAAGTTTCTTCTCCTGATGGTGGAAGAATGAAATTCGCCCCTCTTGTTAACTCATCTTGAGATATCATTATCAAACCGTCCATGGAAAATTTCCGGTTGGAAAGAATCGATTTGAACTTAAACTCTACTTGATTATCAGGGATTCCATCTTGATTTTGATCACCGTTGTTATTGTCGCCAAGGTTTGTCACTCTTACTGTCATAACCGTATTTTCATATTCACAATCCAACGGGTCTTCGGATTCACATTCAGGGATTGTGACAACAAGGTATACTGTTGCAGAATCTCTTGCATCGATTTCTAAACCTGAATTAGAAATTACCTGATTGTCATCAGTTTTGAAATATTTACTCCATGCTGGTGAAGCTGTTTGAGAAATAACAGAAAATCGGAAACTGTCAAGCGTATTTCCATCATTATTGACTTGAATTGGGAATTCAACTTCTGTTTGAGATCTTCCTACTTGCTCATCTGTCGTTGATGATGCTGACATTCCATGGATTTCTTTCACCGTAATTGACAATTCTTGAGTATCGTAAGCACCTCCTCCAGATGTTGGGAATACCGAGAATGTAAGCACGGTACCACCTTCAGTTGCTAAAGCATCAGATGGTAAAGTGATCGAGACATCTATCGTCCCAGTCTTCTCATTGCTATGTTTAGAACCAGTAGTAATTGTTGAAGATTCAAATGAAACGGACCAACCAGTCGGCGGCGAAGATGATGATACCCTGAAAGTATCCTGGCCGTTTCCTTGGTTCGTTACAGACAAGGTTGTGACCTCAGTCTGACCTGGAATTGCATCATAGAGAGCTAAATTCCCGAGAGAGATTGAGGCACCTCTTGATTGCCCGACGGTAATTGATACAGATGAGCGACACTTCCACATGTTGCCATCTTTTCCTTCAATGAAGAACGTCCTCTGTGTATTAGCTTCGATAGAATCGGTTGGTGTAATATCAATTGTGAATTCTCTTTCACCATCAAGTGCTAAGTTTCCGGATGAACCACCATCAACTGATACCGCCCATCCAGAAGGAGTCCCATTGAAGCCAACACTAACAGACCAAGCGGTATTTCCTTCGTTTGCAAATGTTACAACTAAAGTTCCCGTTTCATCAGGCTTGATACTGAGACTAGTTTTTGATAACTCAGATGAACATTTCTTCAATTCTGGGATTGTGAGGCTGATGTCTTCGGTATCCTCTGCGCTACCGTTAGGGTTCTGGTCACCGGTTACTACACCGGTTACTTCCCAACAATACTTCTTTGCATCCTTACCATCAGGAACGTCTAAAGTCACAGTAACCCATTCAGATGACCCGTTGTCGAGAGTAACTTGAGAGGGTTCAACATCTATCGAAAAACTTCCATCTTGGAAGCAACCAGAACCTGATCTGGTGTCGACTGTCAAATCCACAGTTTCTTGAACTCTACCTGTGTTTTCTACTTCAACATCCCAAGTGATTGTTGATTCACCATTCCAGTTTATGTTTCCTGGCCCGTCAAGGATTAAATTAACTCCAAATAGGGTAGAACCTGAACCGTCACCTGCTGTAGTGGTTGCAGTTGCTTCTTTATTCTCTGGTTGGGTAGGAGGAGTTACCTGTTCTGAAACTACTGCAGTTACGGTTGTTACACACGAGTCTTCAGCGGTCTGAGAAAGCGTAACGTTGAGGAAGGTTTCTTCACTTGCGCCTGAATCGATAGCTCCTGCAATTTGACCAACTGCCGATGAATATCCATTACAATCTGCCTCATTACTCGCAGATAGTTGGACTGTTACTGGGTCAGACCCCATATTTGTGACTGTAACTGTATATTCTGCGGTCTCCCCAGGGTTGACTGTTTGAGCGCTTGGAGAGATAGAAAGTGTCACATTTATTGCCCTACCTTCATCATCAGCACTAACCGGATTTACAACTGCGGGAATTAATGAAAATACCAAAATAGAAACTAGCAAAATACTGGACAATCTTTTGTCGCCTGTAAGGTCTTTCTGGCGGGGTTCCATGAACCCCGGTCGAGGTACTCCCATGAAAAGCCTATGTACGGTTGAATCACTAAATCAAGCGTTTACGATAGCAGCTTTGTCTGCTCCACAATGCACACAATTCGCTACACTGCAAGCCGAATGATACCTTGCACCGCAGGAAGAGCAACCCATCATTGGCCCTTCTATGGCCAAACGACATGAAAAACATTGAATCGATGGTGTGACTGACTGATTTTGGATGGTTTGCGGGTGTTCTTTTTCATATGCAAAATTAGAACGTTTTGACCTTCCTTTAATTATTGCAATCGTAATTAGCAAAATCAAAAATATGCTTGCAGAGGAAATTATTATCAAATTAATATTTGATGATTCGTCACGAATTTCGTCACCTTCACTTTCTATAGTTAGAGTAGTTTCTGGATTCACAATATCATCTCCACTGAGTGAGATTGAAATCATTCCTTCTCCGGGTTTGCTTGTAGTTAGAGTAAGTCTTACAATGTTAGATTGACCTGGTTCGATATCAATAGAATCGATTCCATCGAATTTCAATACCCAACCACTTGGCGGAATAACATTGACAGCGCTTGTTATTCTGACATTACCCTGATTCGTAATGGTCACTTGTATTGTGTTATCCTCTCCAGTCTGCACTTTAGTTGGCGAAATTACCTTCCAATCGACCTCTTTTGTTTCTGCGACAAGCATGGTTACCGTTTGATTAACAGAAACTAAATCATCTGAAATAATCAGATTAAATTCTGGCTCCGACAGTGGCGCGGCTGTTGCAGAAATTAACACCGTACATTTCACTGGCACAATACTGCCAATCGAAATTGTACCTATTTCATCACACTCTCCGAATAAATCTTGACCTAGAGAGAGAACTACTGACGGACTCCAATCTGCTTCGCCTTTATTCTCGACTAACCAAGTGTAATTGATTGCGACTCCAGAAGGATGTTTTCCAGAACCAAACACATTATTCCATGTTTCTCCGTTTATTTCAACACTCGCAAATGTCAGTACTGGGTCAGGCAATTTAATGATTGAAACGTCTATTGAATTGCTCCATGAATATTGAGAATTATCCATTATCAGCTCGATCGTTCCAGATTTTGCTTCACTAGTTGCAGTGAGTGAAACCTGTATGTTCAAGGAATCAGTCCAAGACAAATTAATATCTTGAAGAATCGTATTTTGTTGCCAACCTAACGGTAGCTGTAGCCTTGGTTGGAGATATAGGTCAACATTTCCTCTATTCTCAAGAGTGTATTGGAAAGTGAAGGTACTGTCTGGTAATATCGTTCCAACTGAAGTCTCTAGGTCAATAGTCAAATTAGAAATGGGAATTACAATAATCGGAATATTATATTCGAATAAACGATTTTCTTCGGTTTGAGAAACTACTTTCAAGACTACGGTTAATTCAGTATTTGCCAAAGTCATTACTGCCGGAGGAGTAAACGTAACTCCAATACTCATGAAGTCGTCTTCTAACATCAACCCCGTTGACGCCGAGTTTGCACCTCCTTGAGAGGATAAATCATCGAATCCAGCATACCAACCAGGAGGTGGTGAGAAAAACAAATCATACCCTACATCATCGTTACCTTGATTGTATAATCTTATGTCAACGGAAGTAGGCTCATTAGGGTGTACAGGAATCTTGGTGTAGTCAAATTCTAATCTTGTCATTGACAATTTAGGAACATCAAGAATCAAAGTGAAGGGGCTTGAAACGCTGTTGTCCTCATCAATACCAAGTAGGTTGATATTGTAAAGGCCTGGTTCTGGTCCTTTTGGATGAACCAATGTCACATTTATTGAAGCGCTTTGCTGCCCGTTAAGTTGGAAATCTACAACATCAAATCCAACGTACCACGGGACCGTGTTTCCGTTGGGTGCTCTAACATCTATGGATGTTATTGTGGCGTTAGTTGAAAGAAGTGCTGTATTGGTTAATTCAATCGACCATGAGGAGGTTGTGGCGTTGATATCAGTCAGAGTAATTTCTGATTGGTCTGATTCTATTCTCACCCCTGGCGTGGTTACATTTACAACGATATCAAGTTGATTATTTGCTTCATTAATTTCATCTAACAAATCGTTAGCGTCCACGACAAAACTTAGTGTTCTCGAACCCGCTGTTAATGGTTCCCAGTCAAAGAAAAGAATTCTTGAACCCCCTGGCCCTAAATCAAATGTTTGAGTGTCGATAATTTGGCCTTCTTCTTGGAATTGAACTTCAACATTTTCTGCTTTCACATTTCCTAAGTTAGAAATCTCCATCTCTACCAACACAGTATCCCCCACCTGTGGTATAGCGATATCAGTAGCAAATGAACTCAAGAGTGGCGCAGGGTCCGGGCGTAAATCATTGACACCAATTCCTGATACTGCAATCGCATAAGGTTGGGCTTTACTCCCTGAATGTTGAGAATCTGTAACTTTTACCGTCCATGTTCCAGCTTCCGCAGAATCTATCAAAACGACCTCAACATTGTTCAATGTGTCATATGTTCCACCCTGAATTGAACGGCCCTGTGAAAACTCATTTCCTTTGTATTCTACTCCGCTTGGAGTTGTAATTAATAGATTCAAATTATTCACCAATTGAGTATTAGAAAATCTTGAGCCTCGCTCATCTGACCAAGCAAGTACGGCCTTGAA
Source organism: Methanobacteriota archaeon (assembly GCA_038130705.1). GTDB lineage: Archaea > Thermoplasmatota > Poseidoniia > Poseidoniales > Poseidoniaceae > MGIIa-K1. The sequence goes on from JAYPOA010000005.1 coordinate 22,978, forward strand.
CGGTTGCCCTGAAGTTGTGATATTGAAATTATAACTCTTTGAATTTCCAGATGAAGATAGTACGGACCTATCATCTACCCAAATCCCTCTTCCATTATTTGGAGCTAGTGTTGACTTTAGGTCAATCCTACCCCAACCCTCATCCATGTTTGGAATATCTCTTGTCCCCACATCTCTGGCACCCAGTATCATTAGCGCTTTGACAAGTGCACCTTGGGGTTCTGGTCGTTGAGAAATTTCAGTTATGTATTCGCGAATCAAAGCTGCAGTTCCTGCCGCGTTTGGTGTCGCCATACTCGTTCCAGTATATTCCAGATACCAGGTGTTTGACCATGTAGCACCACCAATGTCTGTTGCTTCTTGAGCTCTGCAAGAGCGAACATATCCGCCTGGAGCAACGATGTCTGGCTTTATCCTACCATCATCTACAGGACCACGACTGGAACCATCCATAATCGAATTTGGAGCTCCTTGGTATCTATTTTGAGAATTTCCTACCGTGATAGTATTCTTTGCTGTTCCGGGGGAACCTACTGTTCCACTATCAGGACCATCATTTCCAGCAGCAAATAGAACTGACAATCCTTCTCTACCACTGTAATACTGATCGTAGTACCTTGTCCTATCATCCACGTCTTCAGAAGACGAGGTGTATTTTCCCCAATCGTTTGATGAGGAAGACCCCCATGAATTCGTATGAATTCTTGCACCTTGGTTGAATGCCGTATTCAACATGTTGTTGATGCTACTCCACTGAAAATTGCCGTTGTTGTCATTTTCCATTGCTTGGAAATATAGTTCAGCTTCGGGAGCTACTCCGGAGTAAGTTCCTCTACTACCATCTCCTAAAACAGTACATGAGACATGTGTGCCGTGACCTGAATGTGCATCTGCTGTTGACCCATCTCCAATAAGGTCGACATTACCAATAACTCTTGAGCCAAAATCACCATGGTCTTCATCTAACCCAGAATCTGCAACAGCTACAATTTGTCCTGAACCATCCAAATCTGTAGTGTAATAAGACCGCATAGCATTGATATTCATGTGATTCCTTGCTTGGTCATTCCAGTTCGTTAATTTGGGTTGCTCACCAATCCAAGCCACAGACGGTTCTGCAGCAATGCTTGCAATCTCAGAGATCGTTGTCCCGTCGTATCTTCCCGTTTCGGCAAATTTTGTGGCTTCTAACATGTTGTTAGCAACGTTGTCTATACCTTGGTGCAGACGCATGTTCCAATTGTCTGTAATATCTACACCAGGAAGAAGTTCCTCTCCCCTCCATGACTCGATTCTAACATCTGTTCCTACCTCTGAATTCATCACAAACTCATCTACGAGTAACGCTAGTGGCACCGGTTGAATTGATGAGACGCCAATTACATCCTTCACCGAAGATAATCCAATCTGAGTTCCTTGAATTAACAATCCAGAAGGTGCAATAAATTCCCTAACCTCTACTCCTCTGAGATCTGAAATCGAAGACCTTACTTCTGCGAATCGATAATCATTGGAAACTAAAACAATTGCAAGGTCAGGTCTTGTAACCAACAATTCTTCAGGAATTTCAATATCAAATAAGATACCATTTGAGTCGTGAATTCCCAATCTTGAATGAGCTATTACGCTCCTATCTTCAAGAGCTAGAGAGTTATCGAGAGAACCCACAAAATTTCTTATTGTATCTTTTGGGAGGTCGAACTTTATCCACTGTATTTCTTCTTCATTATTCTCAACTTCTGAAAACGAGCTCATTGGTAGCAATGAGAGAAGTAGGATAAATAGAAGCAAAAACGGTTTACGCACACTTTAATGGCGGTGAGTATGGGATTTAGGTATTATCACTGTAGGAATCACAAAAACCATGTTGCGCCATCACAATCATCTACGAAGACCATATTCTGAACTTCAAACACTTTGTGTGTAAAGGTTTGAGAATTTTCTTGGCCTCTGAAATCAACCCATTCAATCAAGATGCTGATAGTGTACTCATCCCAAACACTGTAACCAAGAATTACCATCTCCATCTTATCTCCCGAAATACTGGTAAGAGCTTCTATTTTCTCAAATGTCAAATCGATAGGGTCTCCAATTACTTGATTATCAGAATCAATGAATTCTACCAAGAGATGGACATCACTGATATCACGACTTCCGTCATTAATCAACTCGACCATAACAACGTGACCATTCCTTTGCAGATATCTTGTTTCAATTTCTACATCATCTCTTGGAATGACCCAATACCATGTGGATACTAAGGAGCCAATTAGCAGTAATAAGACGACTCCTGCTAAGGCAACCCTGAGAGGATGAACCTTATCCGAGAGGTCCTTTACGAATTGACCGACTTCTTGAGAAATCTCGTGAAGTTCAGTATCTTCAATATCATTACTCAACCAAATACCCCCGCTATACCCGTTGCAATTGCTGATGAAAACGGATCAACTATCATGACGTGAGTGGTTTCAATTTTACCTCCGGTCAAAGTTCCAATAAGAGATAAATCAGTCACCACGCCGTTTACTCCAACGCTGGAAGCGGTGGGTATGCCTCCTGTAAATTGAGCATCTAGTAATACTCCACGACCGTCTATATCAAAACCAGCAACGCTAACTTCTGCGTGAGCTGTTGCTACAATTCTACCTCCAGTTATTCCATCAACTACTATAATCGGATAACCGAAAACGAGGTGTTGATGCACTTCTGCGCCCTGAAGATTCTCGCCCACCACTTCTGCTGAAATTAGGTTAACATTCTCTGCTGGAATCGAATCCCCACTTCTTAGGTATAATTTCTCGACGCCGTTTCCAGAAGCGGATATTCTGGCACCATAATCTTCCGTAACTTCCATTTTGAAGCTTGTAGGAAGGTTTTCTGCGAGCATTAAATTGCTTCTACGTGCGTTTTGCGCCTTACCTTTCGTTTCTATGAATAAATCCATCTCGTCGCTATTAGAATAATAATTCAATTCAAACATACCTTGGAATGCCGTTACCTCATGAATGTCAAATTTGTTTGATGGCTGTGCTTTTAGATACATTTCTCCCGGTACATCTTTGATGAACATTGTAGAAGGCCACCACAATCCATCTACCTTTCTAAGTTGTTGCAACATCAGAGAGTCAGCTGCACTGGCTCCAATACGGTCCATAGGTGTGACATTCAAGTTTGCTTGAAGAATATCTCCTATCTTTGAATATATATTTGCACTCCCTGGAGCATCGAAGAGTATCATCTCAGTCCTGAGACCTCTAATTCTGTTGTTTTGTAGAATGTGCGCCGTATCAATTCTTTCACCTAAATCGTATGTGGCGTCAATAGTCGTCCTCGGAATTATCAAATCGGGTTCTGTTGTGATTTGCATCTCTATTTCGACATTCCTTCTTAGTTCTGTATCCAATCCGGTCATTATCAGGAGAGTATCTGTTCCAGAAAGACCGTTTACGATTATCTTGAATACTGGTCTTGTAGGCATCCAATCATTTAGTATCGCATTTACTTCAAAGGTAGGAATGTCGTTTACAACCGTCAGGTCGTAGGTCAAAAGGATCCTACCTGCTGGTAATTGAGGCATCCATATTTTTACATGCCAAGACCTTCTTTGGTCAAATTCTATTCCTTGCTCAAACAACTCATCAAGATTTAGTTCAGCGATTTCTAACTCTGAAAGATATCCATCGGACATAACATCAACTAAAACTTCACTTTGAGAAATTCCAGCCCACGATAGCGCATTAATTACGCCCGCCCTTTCCGTTTTGTTGATTTCCCAATCAGCAAATGCTTGGTTTACTAGATTTCGAGAACTGCTGGTGAAGTTTTCCATGATGGTATAATTGAAAACCAACTCGGTGGCTTCTAAGACTTCACCAGAAATTCCATGAACCCATTGTGGTTCACTGTTAAGGTTAACTCCTTTCTTAACATCAAGCGTGATGTCAAATTCTTCACCTGTAAACAAATCTAAACCGAGGCTGACGTTCTCTCTGGTGTTAGAAGCGTCTCCTAAATTGACCATGCTTTCTATTGCGAAGTCATTAACTGAACTACCAAAATCAATCATGCCAGATAGGAAGAAAGACAGAGAAAGAATCCCATCCTGTTGCCCAAATTCTGGTATGGTAATCATTTCAGAATTTTCTGAGGATGGAAGTGATAAAGTGGCATTTGCTGGCAAAGGGTCTAGGTGAACTCTTCCAGATAGACCTAGGAATTCATCATCCCTATCGCTAATATCTTCCATGAGAATACTGAACGGAGAAGAGCCTGTTCGGTTCATTACAAGCTTGCTATTTCCCTCGATTCCCGTTGCTCCGGGTTGCTCGGGAGGTAGTAAGGAAACATGTGTAAGATTTGAAAGCCGGAAAGACATGCTTGCCTCTGCTTCGTTTTGATTTATCCAAAATCTTGCATGGTCTTCACTCATAGTTAACGGGGTGCTTGAATTTGAAATTTGAACCTCAATCGCTCCGACGCCATCTGGCGCGTTAAAACTCAAAACATCACCTAATTCTAAATCAAATTCTGATGGTAAATCAATAAGTCGTAATGCGTTATACTGGCCGTTTCCTTCTCCACTGTACGTTATTGTTCCTATCTCACCAGTTGCTGAATAACTGATCTTAGAACCCTGTTGTGAAATTGTAAGGTTTTCTGGCCGGTTTGATATTGATGCGAATTGTCTGACATCACCTTCTGTGGTGTTTTCGAAGTGATTTAGATGCCCAATAATTAATTCTTCACCCGAGATTCCATTTAATGAAATTGTTCTCAAATCTGAATTCTGATCATATGAATAAGATAGCCCTGAAATGTCGTTCACATTCAGACTCATAGCGACTGGAACAATTGTAGGAGAAGGCCCATACCTTCCAATTACAATCGAATTATCCGAGTCCTCTGCCAAGATTATGTGATTTCTATCCATTATCGGATGCGGGTTGCTTCCGAGTGCGAGTTTTACATTTCCAACGGTTTCAGGATACCTTTGTGAATTGTCGGCCCAGGTCTTTTTTACCTGATTGTAACACTGTAAGAAAATTTCTCCACTCGACTCTCCAGCAGTACCAACTATGGCATCAGGTAATCCATTTAGAATAGTTCCAATATCGAGAACGATTTCGATTAAGTTTAGAACAACATTATCCAAAACGTCACTCAAAAGGTCCGGAGCAGTCCCAAACTCTACTCGCACCCTGTTTGAAGCAGGAATTTCAAATGTGCCGAATATCGCAATGACCTCGGGTAAGTCAGTAATTTCGACCGCTAATGATGATGTGTCGCTTTCGTAGCCGTGCCTTTGAAATGTTGAAACATATTCCAATTTTGGTACTTTTTCAGTTCCAGCGATCAATATAAGACTGTTCCATCGGTTATCAGAGGGATCTATTATCAAATTATTTCCAGCCTGATTCACTGAATTATCTGCAGTGAAGTTCTTTATCGAAATTATCATAGAAAGTCTATTTGGCATTTCTCCTGGAAGATTTGCAGAACCAGGGGCCTCTCCTATCATTGTGAAAATTGCATTTATCTCCTCTTGTGGTAAGGTTCCTTTTGGAAGGTCTCTTACCCAACCACGAGAGTCTGTAATGTTTCCAAATCGACCTCCTGCTTCCATGTGATTTGACCTGTCTTCAAAATAATGGAACCATAAATCAGCATCTGTATCGCTGAATATTTCGATATTATCGAATGAATTATCACCTGCATTATCGTTTCTAATTACTAAATCGACTTCCTCAGGAAGAAGCGTATCTCCATAGGTAGGGTGCAATCCAACGTCAATATATCCAATTTCATCTACGGCCCTATCTCCAGAAGAATCAGGTGGTGCAAAATGAACATATCCAATTCCAACCGAGTAACCACACCTATGTTCTCTGCTTTCTGATGAGTGATTTAGTTCAGGGTCATACCATGAAGAATCCTCACAATCGGTTTGTTCATTGGCAGAATTATAATTTGGATTGGACAATGAAATGGAATATGGTGCTGTGACAGATGTAACCTCAAACACGGAGTCATCCCCGCCATTGAAGATATTGATTACGTCAACAAGAGTAAGCACGGTGCCCACAACGTTGAGTGTGAGCTTATCTAATCCTACTCTAACCTGGAAATCATTAGGAGGTTGAGTGAATCTCGAATCGATAACTAATCCATAGGATTCTGCATCTACAGGATTGATAAATGAGGTGTCATATGCAATCCCTTTGATAAAAGACACTTCCATACTTGCCATATCATCCCATAATGGGTCTGAATAATCTAGAACCCTAACCCTCCATTGAAAATTAGGTTTTATCCATAATGATTCGACTGTTGGGATCAATCCTCCCGTAAAAGTAACATCCCAACCTTCGCCTTGCTGACCAAGACCTAAAATCGAGAGGCCTACTGCAATATCTGGATTGGTATCGTTGTCGATGTCGACTGCATTCTCGAATAATCCCGCTCCATTAAAGGATAATATATCACCAGTGAAGGTTCCGTATGTCCAATTTTCATACTGCGGACCGTTATTCCTTGCAGTGAAATTGACGTATAAGGAATAAGTGTTGATACCAATTGCCAAAGGATCGTTGAGAGTTGGAGGGTCAAACAGTGTGTCAAGGAGATTATTTGGCCATCCCTCGGGATGCGTATTTGGGTCTGTAACATAGATGTATGGCCTCGGATGCATTGGCTCTAGTGGGTCAGTTTCTCGAATAGTTATGTCACCAATAACATCATCAGTTGCCAATAATGCATCGCCATCAGCGATTTCTCTTCCTCTAGATTCTAAGGCGGAAAGAATCCCTTCTGCGGAATTTGATGCAAACTCGTCTTCACCAGAATTGGCTTCCTCGTTCAATGCATCAGCCATCGCTTGTAGGATCCCAAAGTCATCCCTGCCTACGCTTTGATCTGCTTGCACGGGGCTGTAAATCGGCAAAAGCATAACCAATATTATCAAAATTGCGACTTTTTTCGTATCTACTGCTTTAGGGACGCCAGCATGAAGTAAACGCACACCTTTCGCTGACATCAGATGTGTTCAGGCTATCAACCCAAATGAATCTAGCCCTAATCCGTGTAAATATTTGCGTATTTTCAACGCTCAAACAGTTGGTCACTACCGCAAGACGGGCAGGCTACGACAGCGCTATTGACCCCTTGTGGCATATTTACAGAGAATTTTTGTCCACATGAACTACAATCTCCTATCAAATTATGATTCTTCGACTCCGAAATTGGAATCTGCTCTTGACTTTGATTTGATTGAGGAGGTGGCGTAGGTAAGGAAATTCCGCCACTTCTAACCTTTCCACTCGCACTTTTCGGAGCTGGTTTTGGAGTTTGTGCTGGTTCGTCTGCAAAAGCGGCTAACGCTTCATCAGCGAATTGTCCTAAAGGCACAGATTGTTGATATTGTGGTTTGAAACCTGCGTACGGATCGGCGGAATTCGTATCGTTTCCGTATATTTGGGCTATCTCGGCCGCCTTTTCTTCCGTTTCAAGTTGTGCAGGAGTTTTTAATTGACTTCCTTCAACAATTCCAGCCAATTGCTCTGCCTTTGCAAATTTAGGTAGTTTTGTGGTTTTCATGATATTTTTGATTCTCGCATCCGCTTGCTCAAAAGTGAAATTATTCTTCATCAAAATTTCAATTGCGTGTCGTTTTTGAGCACTTCTGTAGCCAAATAATACAACTCCTGCTACTACCAAAATAACGAAGAAAATGACTGTAACGATTGCAAACAAATTAGCAGAGGAAGGCTCTAGTTCGACTTGAACTGTGAATATTTCAAAATCGGTGTTGTTGGAAGCATCGTACACAGTTAAACCAATTTTCTTTGGACCTGTCTCTTCAAAGGACACTTCTATACTCTTTCCAACCATGTCAGGGTCGTTTCTTGTATCTCCATCACCGTTTGAATCCTTTTCTAAATCAAAATCCCAGGTGAAAGTAAGATTAGATTCATCGTCCCATAAATCAACAGCATTTGCAGTGAATTGTATCATTTCACCACGATATACAGTCGACGCGGCTTCAATTTCACTCATCTCAAGTGCGGGAATAGTTGAGTCATAAACGACTATTACATCTTCTGTGGAGTTTGAATTTCCAGACGGATCGGTAACTGTCAATTTAACTTTGTAAGTACCAATCTCTGACCAACTTACCGTTAAATCTGGGTCTGTCCCTAGCAGAACTCCATTCACGTACCAAGATGTTGTAGCTATTTGGTGGTCGTCATAAGAATTAGCAGATCTAAGAGTTAAATCAGAAAGTCGAAGTAATCTCCATTCGGCATCAATTCCCCTGGTGCCTACTCCGCTTATTTCAGCTGTAGGATTTGAGTCATCGTTTACCATAATCTGATGAGAAACTACCATTATTTCTCCTGTTGAAGATTCCGCAGTTGCGTTTATGGTTTTTAATCCGGGGCTACTCCACACCGCCTCGACGATGAAACCTTGCTCATCTGTGGTTTGATCTGAATTAAAATCCCAAGATATTGATGAGATTTGGTCTAAACTGTTAGGCGATTCGCTTGCATCTAAAATTATTGGCTCTCCTATCGTGGTACTTCCGTTAACATAATCCATTACCACGGGCAACAACACTGGATCAAAGGAACCCTGAATAGTAAAGTGGAATCCAGAATTTCCAGCTTCTACCATCAAATTGATATTTTGTAAATCTAAGTACTCAGGTACCAGCCACGTTTCGTAGTTGATATCATCTACTAGTTGGTCAAATCTTGTTCCAGCGATAATTAAATCGCCACTTAACTGGTTGTTTGATTGGATGAAAAACTCACCATCTCCTGAAATAGGATGTATCCAATAATTTAGTTCAGAGTTTGAATCTACTGCAAAATTAGCGATGTTAATACGTTGTCCTGCGCCGATAGAATATGTGTTATGAATCAGTGGATAGGTGGATTCTTCGGGAATTGTCACATCAATCAAGAATTTTGAAGTTGAGCCTCCTTGGTCGCCTAATCCTTCATCGCCATCGTGAGCAGTATTATCAAAAACGATGTACCATGTTTTATCTGAACCTGAAAGAGGGGTTGTCCAATCAAACCAAACGTCTCCAATAAATGATTCAAACGTCCCTTCTGAAACAAATGCTGACCTGTAATTTTGTCCGTTCTTGTAGACTAAAATTCCATTTTGGTCAAACATGATTACGTCCATTTCATCATCCATTATCTCAATATCAAAAGATAATGTAGACTGAGAATTTCTTGCGCCTAGGTTGACGATTAAGCACGCTCCGGGGTCTACGCCTACTCCTGAAATTGATGATGTTACGTCGGATAAATTAAATTCAGCACATTGAGGAGCAGCTCTTCCTTCTGCAGCCATAGAATGACCGCTAAAGGCCACTGACACGAGAAGGATTGCTACAAACAAATGGCGACCCATGGTTGTCCAATCCACCTATCCAATTTCAAATTGCCTAAGCGCTGTCCACCCAATTATCATCAATTTTCTTCAAATGTTGTAGACTACAATCATCATGTAAAATTAGTCGATCACCATCGCTTAAAGTAACTACTGAATGATGTAGTTGCGCCGCTTCTGCTAATGACTGTTCTTCATTTTCAAGCCGTGCCGAAAAATGAGTGAGAGCCAAATGTTTTGCTTCACATTCAATGGCAGTCCTGGCGGCACCAGCCGCAGTTGAGTGTAGATGTTCGTTTGCAACATCTGCATGTTCCTGCAAAAACGTCGCTTCGTGAATAAGTAAATCACAAGTTGATTCGATTGCTTGCTCAGCAGTATCTCCTGATATTATTACTGAAATAGGTTCAATATCAGGACCACGGTAATCTTTTGAAAATAGAGTTTCACCGTTGTGTTCCACATTTTCTCCATTAGCAAGTTTCATCACAACTTCTTGGGGAAAATTTGCTGCAGAAGCTCTATCGAACTTTCCTTTCTTTGGTTTAGACTCTATTTTCCATGCGAAGGATGGAATAGTATGTTGAGTATTAATTGCGGTTATTTGTGACTTTTTCAATGGTTGAGGCATGGTTATTTGCTTTCCGGAATTCATGTCTATCCACCTCGAGCCATCGCTCAATATCCAATTGACTTCGTAACCTAAATCTTCTGAAGTGGCACCTAAATCCATCCACATATCATACTGGATTATCAAATCAGAAGGGCTAACTTCAGGTTCTCCTTCTTCCCCCAGCAAGACATCAATTACCTGGGTTGTTGTTGGTCCAATTACGTATAACTTTTCTTTCCTACCGTCCAGTGCCATGGTTTGTAACCAAGGTAATACGCCCCAAGTATGGTCTAAATGACCATGAGTCAACAGAATGCCTGCAATTTTGCCAACTTTGATTTTTCTTCCTTCTGATTTTTTCAATGCTGAACGATGTGTTACCAATCTATTTTGGAAACCTTCACCACAATCGATAACAAAAATACCATCTCCGGTTTCAACAATAGAGCCAGAAACAGAGCGACCCTGTGCAGGTCTTGCGGACGAAGTTCCTAGGACGTGGACTTCTATAGGCATCAAATCACATCAGTGTTCATATGGAATTGGAGTTTTTGGAAACCAGCGTAAAATTACCACATCACCAATAGAACGTACCCATCTCCATGGTATTGTCAAATGTACGCCTTTCTCAACCAATTCATCAGGGCATCCTGTAACGAAAAGATGTGTTGCGCAGAGGTCCTTGCCGTCAATCACGGTTTCTGCAACAAATCCGAGTAATCTTCCATCGGGAAGATAAATCTCTTTGTCAACGAGTTGTGATACGCTCATATCACTTGACATTTGAGACTCCCCGAATAGACCTGAGTAACAAGTACTCAATGAACCCAGCGGAAAAAATCGCCACTCTTGGAAATTTATGATTACTTTCCAATGTTGCCACGAGCCTTCAAAGAAGGACGAAGTTTCTCAGTGCCCTTACCTTTGTTGTAAAGACCTCTTCCCTTCTTTCCTGCACTTGTCTTACCACGGTATGCGCGTCCTCTGTGATGGCTGTCAGCAATCCATCCGAGATCTTTGTCAGATTTGATAGCTGGATGTGATGGGTCAAGCATGATTACTTCGTAGTACTTGTGCTTTCCATCTTGTCCAACCCAGTATGAGTTTAGAACTTCCAAATTAGGGAAGTGTCTGTTCACACGCTCTTCAGCCATTCTTTGAGTATTCTTTGCCATAGTAATCTTTGAGATACCAGCCTTGGATGGTTTTCTCTTCATGTGGATTTTTCCTTTCCTCAATCCACCACGGCGAACTCTGGTTCGGACCATGATGACACCCTGCTTAGCCTTGTAGCCAAGTCTTCGAGCGGCGTCGATTCTAGTTGGTTTATCAATGCGACAATTAACTGGTTCTCTTCTCCATTGAACCATTCTATCTTGGCGCTGTTGATGTGTTTGAGTATCCTTTGGGCGATTCCATGTTGCACGAACATGCTGATATAGACCCTTAGCCATTGTACATCACCTACTCCTTGGAGCGTTTTGGCGACTTTCCTTTCATATTTGAATACCGCGACGCGCAAATTTTGTTGGAAATTAGGGATTGACTCATTTGTTAGTGCTTATTCGGGATGGTGTGTCCCTTCAAATAACCGGTGCTGAAGAAGTCTTGAAGGCTCTGAGAAATGACGTAGAAATCAAGTTGGTTTTAGTCGATAGGGAAGCTGACTGCGAGGAGATTATAGAAATTTGTAATCAAAAAAATATCAAAGTAATAGAGGGTTCATCCACAGATTTGTGGAGGATGAGTGCAAAGGGGCAACAGACCGCTCTTGCTCTAATTGGAAGAGAACCGGAAGGAAGCCTGCTAGAGATTTTTGAAAGAAGCGGAGCCATTTGGTTATTTGACGGGGTAGATTACGCTCCAAACATCGGATTTGCGGTGAGAACCGCAGAGGTTAGTGGTGCTACTGCAGTAATCGTAAATACAAACAAAACTCATGAAGAAAAGAGAACTATTCGAAGAACTGGAATGCGAGCAAATCGATTTATTCCAGTTGTCTATGCAACAACCGAAGAAATTCTGGCAGTTTGCAACAGGAAAATCGTCGTCGCAGAGGATGTTGGAGAGAAGGGACCATGGGATGCTGACCTTAGTGGAGACGTCTTACTTGTGGTGGGTGCAGAAAACGAAGGGGTATCGCAACAAGTTCTAGATGCCGCTGACGAAATTGTAAGATTACCAATGCCTGGATTTGTTCCTTCGTATAACCTACAAGTAGCCGTTAGTGCACTAGCAATCGAAAGATTGCGTCAATTAGAGAATTGAACTTATTCTTCTTCTCTTCTTAGTACCGCAATAAATCCAATAGTTATCGCAGCTAAAGTTCCAACTGCACCTAATGCAGGAACCTTGTCTTCGAGGATAGTGGAATTCTCATCCACTTCTTCGATAGTGTCCTCAACATCATCACATTCTGTGCCAATTCCATCACCATCGAGGTCTTCTTGGTCTGGATTTGGTGTACTTGGACAGTTATCTATGGTATCCGTGATCCCATCGCCATCGTCATCAGTGTCAGCATTGTTTCCGATTCCGTCACCGTCAGTGTCAAGCTGTTCTGATGGGTCGTACGGGAATACATCTACATCGTCTGCCATACCGTCATTATCATCGTCTGGATCTGCATTATCACCAATGCCGTCACCATCAAAGTCTCGATATTCATCCTCATCATATGGGAATGCATCATTTTCGTTGACTACTCCATCACCATCGATATCAGGGTCGCATACATCACCGATGCCGTCACCATCTGTATCGATTTGGTCGGAATTACTCAAGTTCAAACAATTATCCTCTGAATCGTCTACACCATCGTTATCTGTATCGGTTCCATTGAAAATTACCTCAACACAGGCGTAGTCCATATCTAAACTTTGACCTGTGCCAGTTGAATCTACATAGTCGAGATATGCAAAGATACAATATGTTCCAGTCGATGTAAATTGAGTGCTAGAAGTCTGTACGTGATTTGTTGAGGTAGCCGTGAAAGAATAGAAACCGTTATCCAACAATGTTGAAACTGAATCGTAAACTCCCCAATCAACTTCGTACATTGTTCCAGCTTGGAGATTATATGACTCTATCGAGAACTGAGCGGTTGCAGAGTATCCTGGGCCAATAAAGTAGGTGGTTGACGAAGGCATAATTGTAATATTTCCAAGAGTCATGTTTCCAGTGTTGTTGCCACCGATACAATCTACCTCAAAATCGTAGTAATAAGGACTATCATCGAATATATTGCTTAGATTATTACTATGCGCTGGGTTTGCCATAAACGTGTATTGACCTGCTTCAAAGAAGGATGAACCATCAGTTGGCGTTATTATCAGAGTTGAGCTATATGCACCCGAACTATCCAAAGTCAATATTACAGCATCTGAGGCAACGATATTTTGATTGGAGTCAGTTACTTCCCACTCTAACGTGAAGTTTGTTTCTCCAGGAACTGATATCTCTAAATAAAATATTATTGATTCGTTTAGACCATAGCAATAATCATCTAAATAACCATCATAATCCATGTTACTACCTGTGTTGTTGCCACCAGTGTTGTTAGATGTTTGATTTCCTACCTTGAAACAGGTGTTATCATTATCTAACCAGTTCATTGTCGACCCTTCTGTGTAGTAAAGATAAGCGTCAACACAGAATGTACCGTTAAAGTTTGGTGTTAACGAATCTGTGTAAACGTGATTGTTCCCCGTTGCCTGCCAATTGTAACTTCCAGAATTACTATTGTAATTGATGTACCAGTATACTTCGTAATCTATTCCAGTCATCAAATCATAGGACTCAACATCAACAATAACTGTATCACCAATGTAGAATTGGTATCCATTGAGATCTATATCAATCTGCCCTGTCACGTTAGTGTAATTTCCACCAGTGTTGTTTCCACCAGTGTTGTTTCCACCAGTGTTATTTCCTCCAGTGTTGTTTCCACCTGTGTTGTTGTAAACCCAGAAACAGTGAACGTAGGAATCTACAAAGTTTCCTGCCCCATCATAAAGAGACGAATTGAGACAATTGTAGCCTACGGTTTCATTGGTAATGTAATCGTTGAAGCTAGCATAGGTGCTTGTAGCTGTCCACGACCATAAGTCATACGAACCATAGTAGACACTTCCGGTATCTGAATTTCTAAGGAATGAATGTATGGTGTAGTTTTCTCCAACGATTGTACAATTGACATACCAAGTTAACGAAACCGTATCACCTACATAATACGAATATGCATTTGACCAAGTGTAAAGATAGGTGTAATTGGAATTATTGCCACAAGGGTTTGCAGTATTGTTTCCTCCAGTGTTATTTCCACCGGTGTTGTTTCCTCCAGTGTTATTTCCTCCAGTGTTGTTTCCACCAGTGTTGTTTCCACCGGTGTTATTTCCTCCAGTGTTGTTCCCACCAGTGTTGTTGCCACCAGTGTTGTTTCCACCAGTGTTGTTTCCACCAGTGTTGTTTCCACCGGTGTTGTTTCCACCAGTATTATTACCGCTGGTATTGTTCTGAACTGTGAAATTATGAGATGTGCTATCAAGGAGTGAATAAGTTGCAGCTCCGTTGTAATGATATAGTCCAATATTTGTTGTGTACACTCCAATTGTTTGCAAATTGAGAGACTCAAAATAATGCATTGCTGACAAATTGCTTAGATTAGTAGGTACCCATTGCCAGCTACCATAAGTCAGAATAGTGTTGGAATAAACATGAGTAACATTGTATTTTATCACCATATTCTCGTTGTATAACAAACATGACGAATAAATTGTAACATTGTAATCATCACCAGTGTAGAATGAATATCCATTTGCATACTCATAAACACTCGAGTAATTCCAATCATATCCACAACCTGTATTATTGCTTGTTGTGTTATTATTTCGTCCCGTTACCTTCCAATCTGGATCGCCTTGCATAGGCTCTTCCCAATCTATTTGGGGCGGGATTTCATTAAACGAATATGATGCTACTTGAGAAAGTAAAATAAAGGTCATCATCAATGTTAACGTTCTGTTCATATTGTTACCCTTGTATTACACAGTATATTTGCATTGTTATTATTGTGTGCAAAAATATTTCCCCAAAACAAGAATATCCTCTACTGTCTGCAAATAAACATGGAGGCAAAAAAATGGTTAAGAAAACAGGCCAAAAAAGAATTAGACATTATGCCTCGAGCAGGGAAAAACTCGAAATTTATTTCCGAAAATGGTTCTGTAATAGCGCATTATTGTCTATCAAAACGGGGAAGATATACCGAATTGAACGGATTAGTAGTAGATTTAGAACATAGGGGTAAAGGGCTGACTTACAAAATTTTACAACAATGTGGTGATAATTTGATTGTGTTCACCAGAAATGAGTTTCTGAAAAAGGCATTATTAAAATCTAATTTTTCACAAAGAAAAATGAATTATCGTCTACCTTTATTCTCAATATTTTGTGATAGGTTATTCAAGTCACTGATATTGATTCTGACACTTGATTTTAAGAGATTGATTCATCAAATAAAATATGTAAGGAGATATAAAATGTATATCAGAGATTAGTTTCCAAATCAGAAAAAGAATTACTCTTTTGTTTAAACAAGTCTTGATAACTAATTATCTCAACATACAAACATGGATGTAACCAATTCGGATATTCTTTCGAAAATTGTTTGTGGTTCATCTACAATTCACATCTTTGGTGCTGGATTAAACAAAGAAAGGCCTGCCCACACGGCTGTAAAGGAGCTGTCGGATAGAGGATGGGCAATTGCACCGATACATCCAAAAGACGCTGGTGCAACTATCGAAGGTTTTCCAATTAGACCTAATCTTGATGAAGGAATTATTCCTGAAATCGTAGTTCTGTTTTTGGCTCCTGAAAGAGCAAGGAGCGTTGTGAGAAAATTGATTCTATCAATCAGTCCTGAGAATTTTCCACTAGTTTGGTTTCAACACGGAGCAGAAGATGATGATTCAATTTCTGCATTGAATGAACTAGGTGCAAAATATGTTCAAGATGACTGTATCGTGAGATACACGGAAAGAAATGGCCATTGTTGTAATAATTCAATTCTACCACAATTATGGTGTTTACAGGTTAAATCTCCTGAGGAAGACGGGTGTTCAATTTGGTCGGTATACTCTTCCGATGATTGTGAGATAAGTGAACCTGCAACTAATTTAGAATGGATTGGATGTTTGAGTGATTTAATCCATTCCCAATCTAAAATTCCAAGATACATTCGCTCATTAAAAACAGATGACGAAAGCATTGACCAGTTGGCAATAAGACTGACAAATTAAGCGGCAATCCCTTTGAATGCATATTTCTTCAATGAAGATTTGTATCTCTTGATTTCTTCTTCACCAAGAATCTCAAGAGCGAGTTGATTGTTATCCTTGTGTGCTTTTCTTCTTTTACCCTCCAATATTGGAAGGAAACAGAGGAATTTCCCAATTGTCTTCTTTTGGCCTTCTGAAAGTTCGTTGAAGTTGACATCATCATCACAATGAAGGTTTTCAAATCCCAATTTCAGGATCAAAAATTCGATATTAGGGTGGATTGCTTTTGAGCGAAATATTTGATTTCTGAGACCTAATTTCAGGTGAGGTTCAAGCTTGGCTATCGATTTCTCATCTAATGATAATTCCTCAACAATGTGTTCTGTTAATTCTAATCCATTAGCGCGATAAATCAATTCATTCATGATTTTTACAGTCCCAACCACGTTCCAAATCATGTAGATTGGAACGAGTAACCACTCCGCAAGAGCACGAGGGGCACTGCGTCCAAAGGTTCGGACGCCTACTCTCCTAAGCAGTCTCTTTACGATTAAATTTACAACAAATGCTTGGGCCTGGAATGCTACACCTCGCGCAGCCACGGTAATTTTTGATGTGTTCTCCATGGGGTCGACACCGTAATTGGGAGTCCTATCTTTCGAGAGACCTATTGCGGCTCTAGTCAATCCGAGAGGCAATCGTTCACTTATTACGCGGTCGACTTCTGATTCGGTAGCTATTTTCCTTTGGGTAGCTATGTTTAATTTACCAGCATATCTAACCGTATCAAGATACAAAAAGAACAATTCAACAATGGTAATGATTACTGAAATTACGATAATTATCATCAAAAGAATGAATGATTCAAAACCAGAAATTTCACCCTTACTCGAATCCAGTTGAGGAAGAATGGGTAGGATGAAATTGTAAATCAATAAAATTGGAATAGAACTTGCAATCCCTCCAATTACTGCACTTCTGAATATTGCTATCCTTCTAAGACGATAAGAGTAAGCAAGTCGGTCTCTTCTGGTCTGGTAGACTTTTGCATCCTCTTCAAACACTGCGCTGATGTTTGAAATTCTTTCGAACACGACTTCAATCAACTTTGCTAGACCCGACGCTATACGGCTTGGTTTAACCATAAGGTCGTCAGACATGGACCTCTGAAAAATTAGTAGTTCTAAATATTATTCAATCCTGATTTGAAGTCTCACATTCCCAAGAAAAACACCATTACCATAGCGCTGACCAAGGCTACTAGGATTATCTTTCTAGCGAACTCGGCGTGAGTTTCCTCTTCGTCGAACTCGGCTTCAAATTGGTCGATCACAAGCAATTCAACATGTGATTATATTATATCATTTGTAATTTTTCAACTGATTGAAAATTCAGTTAAGAGCCCAACGAAAGTGGTCCCCGCTCCCAGACTTGAACTGGGGACACCCTGGTGTCTGCTGAGACGTTTGGATTTTCCAACTACAGCCAGGTGCTCTACCAACTGAGCTAAGCGAGGCAGGCTTGGCGAGATGCCCCGTGTATATCAATTCTCTCAAAACCAAATGAAGGGTGAAAAACGGTAGCAAAAACTGCTCGCGAACTACTCTCGCGAGCATCACGGTTAATAGTGAAATGAACAGCCTTTGAAATTAGGAGGCGTATGGGATGGGACCCGAGGGTACGCATAACATGAGAACAGGAGACAAATCTCTAAGCGACATGGTCGCTTCACTAGCTGAAGAAGCAATTAACAAAGGCTCTACTGCTCTACTTGACGATGAACTAGGAGGCTTCGGAGTTCCAAATCCAAGAATTCTGATTGTGGGATGTGGAGGCTCAGGAAATAACACCCTTAACAGAATCACTCATCTCGGAGTTGAGGGTGCAGTTACTGTAGCTATCAACACCGATAAACAACATCTTGACCACACAAGAGCATTGCAAAAATTGCTCGTTGGCAGGCACATCACCAGAGGATTGGGTGCTGGTGGAGACCCAAATATGGGAAGAAGGTGTGCTGAAGCAGGAAGAGAAATGATTCAAAGAATAGTTTCAGGAGCTGATTTAGTATTCATTGCAAGCGGATTAGGCGGAGGTTCAGGAACCGGCATCTGTCCTATTGTTGCTGAAGAGGCAAAGCGTGCTGGCGCACTCGTTGTTGGCATTGTTACTACCCCATTCCACGTTGAAAGAAGGCAGAGGATGAACCGAGCTTTAGAGGGGTTAGAAAGCCTGAGGCAGGTTGCAGATGCCGTTTTAGTTTTGGATAATAACCGACTTTTGCACTTCGCGCCAACACTTCCACTCGATGAAGCGTTCTCAATTATGGACCAGTTAGTCTCTGAAATTGTAAAGGGAATTGTTGAAACGATTACTCTTCCTTCCCTGATCAACCTCGATTTCGCAGATGTCAAGGCGATTATGGCGAATGGTGGTGTCACGATGATGCTTTACGGAGAAAGCGACAAAGGGCCTGAGGAAGTTGTTCATGAAGCGCTAAATCATCCGCTACTTGATGTTGACATATCAGGGGCGACTGGAGTATTAATTCACGTAACGGGTGGTAAATTCATGACGCTTGAGCATGCTTCACAGGTTGTTGACATGATGACTGGAAATGTCAGCGATGAAGCAAATGTGATTTGGGGAGCAAGGCAAGACCCTGCATTTGGTGATACAATCAAGGTAATGGCGATTATTACTGGCGTAGGTGGGCAGGAAATCCAGAGTGGAAACATTGCACCTGACCAGCTTGGAGACTTGTTAAGACTTACAAGAAACAAAGTAAAATCAACAGGTTCCGTCGGTTTCCAAAGGTTTGATTGAAGATTCATTTATTCAAAACCTCCAAATCCTTGACCCTATTACAGTTAAACATGCGAGGAAGGTCAATACTTGCACTTCTGCTTGTATTTTTGATATTAACACCTGTGACTGGAGGGGCAACTCTTGTTGCACAACAAGAGGAAGTTACGGACCCGTGTATGGAAGACCCAAAACAACCTTGTGAAAATCAGACGGTCCTGTATTTGTGGTCGAATGGACAGTCAACTTTCTGGTCTCACTTCAACGCCACTGAAGAAAACAACGCTGGCAACAACATGTATTCCCAAGAAAAAACGCAGGGAGTAATCACAATAAATGAGAGATTTACGATGAATCCACAAATGAATAAGAGGCTGAATATGACATTGGATGGAGAAGTCCGAATTGTACTCAATATATACCTTGAAGGTGACTGGACTAACAACAATAACAACGGACCGTGTAACAATGATTGTGATGAGCTTAATGTCACTCTTTGGGCAGG